>NZ_DATGCW010000285.1:0-6906 GCF_035311605.1 Saliniramus sp. | reverse complement strand
CCTGCGCCACCGAGAGCGGTGCGCCGGCGGCGATGCGGATTTGCTCGTTGACGAGATCCACCCCGGTGATCATCTCCGTGACCGGATGCTCGACCTGGATGCGGGTGTTCATCTCGATGAAGTAGAATTCGCCGTTCTCGTAGAGAAATTCGATCGTGCCGGCGCCGCGATATTGCAGCTCCTGCATGGCTCTCGCGCAGATTTCGCCGATACGCGCGCGCTCTTCGTCATTGAGGGCCGGAGAGGGGCTTTCCTCCCAGACCTTCTGATGGCGACGCTGCAGCGAGCAATCGCGTTCGCCGAGATGGATGGCGTCGCCCTCGCCGTCGCCGAGGATCTGGATCTCGATATGGCGCGGCTTCTCCAGGTATTTCTCCATGTAGACTGCGTCGTCGCCGAAAGCCGCTGCAGCCTCCGTGCGCGCTGTCGTATAGGCGTGTTCGAGTTCGCTGGCGTCGCGCGCGACCTTCATGCCGCGCCCGCCGCCGCCCGATGCGGCCTTGATCAGCACCGGATAGCCGATCTCGTCGGCGATGCTCACCGCGTCTTCCGCCGTCTCGATGCCACCCTCCGAGCCCGGGACGCAGGGAATGCCGAGGCGCTTGGCGGTACGTTTGGCCTCGATCTTGTCGCCCATGATGCGGATATGCTCGGCCTTGGGGCCGATGAAGGCGATGTTGTGATCCGACAGCACCTCGGCGAAACCCGCATTCTCCGAGAGAAAGCCGTATCCCGGATGCACTGCATCCGCGCCGGTGATCTCGCAGGCGGCGATCAGCGCGGGAATGTTGAGATAGGAATCGCGCGCCGCCGGCGGGCCGATGCACACGCTCTCATCGGCGAGGCGCACATGCATGGCATCTGCATCCGCCGTGGAATGGACCGCGACCGTGGCGATGCCGAGTTCCTTGGCCGCGCGCAGGATGCGCAGTGCGATTTCGCCGCGATTGGCGATCAGGATTTTATCGAACATGGCGCATCACTCGATGATGAGCAGGGGTTCGCCGTATTCGACCGGCTGCCCGTCCTCGAACAGGATGGCCGTGACGGTGCCGGCATGCGGTGCGACGATGTCGTTGAAGGTCTTCATCGCCTCGACCAGGAGCAGCTTGTCGCCTGTCTCAACATGCTGGCCGATTTCAATGAACGGCTTGGCGTCGGGAGAAGCGCGCCGATAGGCGGTGCCGACCATGGGCGAGGGCACCATGCCGGGATGATCCTTCGGATTGAGCGCCGCGATCGGAGCCGGCTCGGACTTCGCTTCGGCAGGTGCGCTCGCCGCAGGCGCAGGAGCCGGCGCCGGCGCGGGGACATGCATCGACTGCGTGATCTGGCGCGCCACGCGGATGCGCAGATCCCCTTTTTCGACCTCGATCTCGGTCAGATCCGTTTCCGAAATCAATCCGGCGAGCTCTCGCACGAGTTCGGGATCGAAGGGGTTTTTCGTGGCCATTCTCTTCAAACTCCAGTCGGACCGCGTGGTGTCGATTCAGGTCTGTGATGTGCCGGAAGCGGCGGTGAGGGCATCAAGGCCCAGGATGTAGCCGGTCTTGCCGAAGCCGCAGATCACCCCCGCGCAAACCGGTGCAATCATGGATTTGTGGCGAAATGCCTCGCGGGCATAGACGTTGGAGAGGTGGATTTCCACCACTTTCGCGCCACTGCCGCTGATCGCATCGCGCAGGGCGATTGAGCTATGGGTATAGGCGCCGGCATTCAAGAGCACCCCCGCCCCGGCGAGCCCCGCTTCCTGCACCCAGCTCACCAGATCGCCCTCGTGATTGGATTGCCGGCAGGTGAGCGCGATTCCGCGAGCCGCTGCGTGCGTCTGCAGCATCGCCTCGATATCGGCCAGCGTGTCTGCCCCGTAGATCTGCGGCTCGCGCTGACCGAGCAGGTTCAGATTGGGGCCGTTGAGCAGGAATATTGCGGTCATGCTGGCGTTGCGGGCTCCGGGGACGGTTATGTGCGCAAGGGCGCGCGAACCTGCACGCCGACCTGCGCGCTCTCCATAACCCCTGAAACACTTTCCGAAAAGGATTTTTCGCCGCAAGATCGCGCGCGGGCAGGGTCATCCCGTTGTTTTTCACGGGATGGACGGGGCCGGAACCGACCTGCGGCGATGACTGCGACGGCATCGCTCAGCGCTTGATTTCGATCTCCACGAAGACGACCGGCGCATTCGAATTGTTCACGATGTTGTGTTCCGTGCCACAGGCGCGCGCATAGCTCTCACCGGTTCGGATCTCGTAATCGCGCTCGCCTTCGCTGTCGACGACGGTGAGCGTGCCACCCTGTACCGGTACGACCGCATACGGCCAGGCATGGCGGTGCCAGCCTGTTTCCGTTGCAGGTGCAAAGGTCCAGCGCGTGATACGCATCCTGTCGTCCTCAGCCTGCAATTCCGATACTGCCTTGTGCATGCTGTCTCCTCCTCGCATACCGATGGGCGCCGAACCCGGTTCGCGGCACGTTGTCGTGGCTGCCTGAGAACGCTTCAGATTACCAAAAGTTCATGCCCCGGTGAAACCCGCGTAAGCCGCCATACGTAGATTGCGGAGAAACGAATACGTCAGATAGCCCGAAACGGAGAGAGAAACCGTATGCAGATCAGAATCCTTACCCGCAGGAACCTTGGCATTGCAACCGCTGCGGCGCTCGGCGCCCTGGTGGCAGGGTCCGGAATCGGCCTCGTCGGCAGCTACCCGCAAGCCGGTGCCGAGCCCTTGCGTCTCGAAGAGCCCGTCCGGATGCCCTCCTTCGCCGATGTCGTCGAGCGCGTCAGTCCTGCCGTGGTCTCGGTGCGCGTGACCATCGAGCGTGAGCAGGCCGAGCGCAGCGAGACCCGGCGCGGACCACGCGGCGGGCCGGGCCAGCAATTCGGCATGCCCGACCTTGATCCCGACCATCCGCTCTACGAGTTCTTCCGCCGCTTCGAGGAATTTGGCTTCGGCTTCAGTCCCGGGCCGCGCGGTGAGGAACCTGCCCCGCAGCGTCCGCCGCGTCGTGCCGCGTCCCAGGGCTCGGGCTTTTTCATCTCCGGCGACGGTTACGTGGTAACAAACGACCATGTGGTCCGCAACGCCACGACAGTGGAAGTCATGCTCGATGATGGGACGCGTTTCGATGCGGAAGTGGTCGGGAATGATCCACGCACGGACCTCGCCCTGCTCAAGATCGATGCACCTGATGAGGATTTCCCCTACGTGAACCTGGCCGACGAGCGCAGCCGCATCGGCGACTGGGTCGTGGCGATCGGCAACCCGTTCGGGCTGGGCGGGACCGTGACGGCTGGTATCATCTCGGGAGAGGCGCGCGATATCGGCGCCGGACCTTACGATGAGTTTCTGCAGATCGACGCCCCCATCAATCGCGGCAATTCCGGCGGACCGACCTTCAATCTGGCCGGTGAAGTGATCGGTGTGAATACGGCAATCTTCTCACCCTCGGGTGGCAATGTCGGCATCGCCTTCGCCATTCCCGCCCATGTCACGAGCGATGTCGTCACGGCGCTGATGGAACGGGGCGAGGTTATCCGGGGTTATCTCGGTGTGCAGATCCAGCCGGTTACACAGGAAATCGCCGAGGCCATGGGCCGGGACGGCACGCGCGGTGCACTGGTGGCGCAGCCGCAGCCCGGCAGCCCCGCCGATGATGCGGGGCTCGAATCCGGCGATATCATCCTCTCGGTGGATGGCGAAAGCATAGCCGATCACCGGGCTCTGTCACGGCGGATCGCCGATATTGATCCGGGCACGGCGGTCACGCTGGAGATCGTGCGCCGCGGCGACATCCGTGAAATCAGTGTCGAGATCGGGCGTCTGACCGACGCCTGATCCGAGCGGGTCGGGCCGCAATCCGGGACCATGCCCCCCAGCCCCCGGTGCGCGGCCCGGCCCTGCTTCAAGCGCTGTCGCAAACGGATGCGCCTTTGCTATCATGATCGCATGAAGATACTCATCATCGAAGACGACCAAGAGGCGGCCGCCTATCTCGCCAAGGGTTTGCGTGAGACCGGCCATGTTGCCGACATCGCTCATGACGGCCTCGACGGCTATGCGCTCGCTGAAGCTGGCGGGCACGACGTGCTCATCGTCGATCGCATGCTCCCCAAGCTCGATGGGCTCTCGCTGATCCGCTCCCTGCGCGAACAAGAGATCACCACGCCGGTTCTGATCCTTTCGGCCCTCGGACAGGTCGATGACCGGGTCAAGGGGTTGCGCGCGGGCGGGGATGATTATCTGCCCAAGCCGTATGCCTTCTCCGAACTGCTCGCCCGGATCGAGGTGCTCGCCCGGCGCGGTTCCGGCAAGGCGGAAGCGGAGCCGACGCGGTTCGCAGTCGGTGATCTCGTCCTCGACAGGCTCTCGCGCTCGGTTACCCGTGCGGGGCAGGCCATCGAGTTGCAGCCGCGCGAGTTTCGCCTGCTGGAATACCTGATGCGTCATGCAGGGCAGGTGGTGACGCGCACGATGCTTCTGGAGAATGTCTGGGATTATCATTTCGACCCGCAGACCAATGTCATCGACGTGCATGTCTCGCGCCTTCGCGGGAAGATCGATCGCGGTTTCGACCACGCCATGATCCAGACCATACGCGGCGCCGGCTACATGTTGCGTGAACCGGCGAGGGACGGCTGAGTGGGCGGCTTTCTTGACAGTCTCGGCAAGCTCCTGCGCACGAGCGCCTTCAAGCTCTCGGCCTTCTATCTCGTCATCTTCGCCGTGACGATCTTCCTGACGCTGGGCTATGTCACCTGGAACGCGCAACGCCTCGTCAATCAACAGATGGTCTCGACAATCGAGGCCGAGATCACCGGTCTCGCCGAGCAGTTCGAGCGCGGCGGCCTGCCGCGCCTGATCCGCAGCATCAATCGTCGCTCACGCAGCCCCTCCGCCTCGCTCTACCTGATCACGACCCGCACCGGGCGCCCTGTCGCTGGCAATGTCGAGGCGGTTTCCCCGCGCCTGCTGGCGCAGCCGGGTCAGCATCGTATCAGTTACGAGCGGGTGAGCGGCGAGGACGGGATGCGGATCCACCGGGCGCTTGTGCGGGTCTACCACTTGCCTGGTGGCAATCGCCTGCTCGTGGGGCGTGACATCGAGGAGAACGAGCGCATGCGCGACGTGGTGCGCCGTGCGTTCGTCTGGTCGCTCTTCTGGGTCTTTCTCTTCGGCGGCGTCGGCGGCTGGATCGTGGCCAAGCGTCTGCTCGGGCGGGTCGAGGCGATGACCTTGACCACGCGCTCGATCATGGCTGGCGATCTCGGCGGGCGCCTCGCCATTGCCGGCACGGGCGACGAACTCGACCGGCTGGCCGAGAGCCTCAACACCATGCTCGGGCGGATCGAGGAACTGATGGCCGGCATGCGGCAGGTTTCCGACAACATCGCCCATGATCTCAAGACGCCGCTCACGCGCCTGCGTAACCGCGCCGACGGCGCCCTGCGCGAGGCGCGCACGCCCGAGGAATTGCGTGCCGCGCTGGAAGGTGCGATCGAAGAGGGTGACAATCTGATCCGCGTCTTCGATGCGCTCCTGATGATCGCACGGCTCGAAGCCGGCAATGCCGGGGATCTGGTGCGTGACTTCGATGCTGCGGACATCGCCACCGATGTCGCCGAGCTCTATGACGCCGTCGTCGAGGAAGCCGGCATGCGGCTCGACGTGCAGATCGCACCTGATCTGCCTTTGCGCGGCTCACCGGAACTGTTGGCGCAGGCGCTGAGCAATCTGATCGACAACGCGCTGAAATACGCCGCACCGGACGGTGATCACGCCGTGGCTGGTCCGATCCGGCTCGTCGCGGAGCGCGCGGATGACCGGGTGCGTATCAGCCTGCGTGATCACGGGCCGGGCATTCCCGAAAAGGAGCGCGAGCGCGTGCTGGGGCGCTTCATCCGCCTCGAGCATTCACGCAACCGCCCCGGTTTCGGCCTTGGACTTTCCCTCGTCGCAGCCGTGGCGCGGTTGCACGGTGGCACGCTGCGGCTGGAGGATGGGGCACCGGGACTCGTCGCGGTACTGGACTTGCCGGCAGAGGGCGGATCGTGAAGTTGCCGGCCATCGGGCGGGTCGCGTCAGAGCCGGATCGCACTCGTCCTTCCCGCGAGGCCTGAACGGATATTCGCACCTGTGCGATGGTCGTCTCACCCGGCAGGACGACATCATCCAAGTCTGTCCAAGTCTGTCCAAGTCTGTCCGGGTCTGTCCGAGACTGTCCGGGTCTCGGGCCTTCCGATCGGATCTGACCAGTTCCCCGGTGCCTTCGCGTCACGCGGTCTCGCGGATCATCAGGCCCACAAACCCGAAGCCGCTTCGCTTGCAGAGATCTGGACCGGTCCGCAACGCCACTCGTGGTTCCGCTTTCAGTTCAAGCGGGCGGATTCCAGCGTCGCGCGCAAGTCGCGCTGGAAGGCAGCCGTGCCTGCCTCCGCGTCCTCGATGGCTTCTGCGACCAGTTTCTTCTGTGCCGTAGTGACGTCGTCGAGATCGCGTGAGCCTGTGAGGCTGAGGACGAATTCCTGCTGATGCGCGATCCAGCGCGTCATGCATGCATTCAAGCCGAGGGCGCAGGCCATCGGCATGTCGAACATGGTTACGCGCCAGTAATGCATCATCACGGGCGCGATCCCCATCGGATCAAATTCGGTTTCGGTCCTCTTGTTGCTCGGCATGACGGCTTCCTCAAGGCGCTGGCGTCGACATTTCCGGTGCAGTTTCGATGCCAATTGTGACGCCTTGATGTTTGCGGCGTCGGGGACGGATCGACTTCGCGTTGCGCCCATGGCCGCGACGCTTGCCTCAACATGTCCCGGCAAAGGCGGCGAGCTCGGAATCAAAGCGGGCCTGATCCTCGATGAAGGGCATATGGCCGGCGCCCTCATACCAGGAGATGCGCGTATTC
>NZ_DATGCW010000284.1:0-2508 GCF_035311605.1 Saliniramus sp. | reverse complement strand
CGTCCGATGTCCCTGTCAACGACCTCATCGCGCTGATCGCGGAGGAGGGCGAGGATCCGGCCAAGGTCGAGGTGCCCGCTGATGGCGGCGGCGCGCCGGCCAAGCCGCAGAACGAGGCTCCGAATGACGAGGCTCCCAAAGCCGAGTCCAAGGCGGAATCGAAAAAGGACGCCCCGGCTGCGCCCCCGGCCATGTCGGACGCTGCACCGGCTCCCTCAAAGGCCCCGCCCGTTTCCAAGACCGGCTCCGGAGAGCGTATCTTCGCCTCGCCGCTGGCGCGCCGCATCGCCAGGGATGCCGAGCTCGATCTGAAGGCGGTGAAGGGCTCCGGCCCGCACGGACGCATCATCGAGCGCGATGTCCGCGCCGCGATCGAAAAGGGCGTCGGCAAGGCCGAGGCCGCGGCACCCGCCGCGAAGCCCGAGGCGCCGAAGGCAGCGGCTCCTGCCGGTGCGATGGCGCAGGGCATGTCGGCGGATCAGGTCAAGGCCATGTATCCGGCGGATTCCTACGAGGAAGTCAAACTCGACGGCATGCGCAAGACCATCGCCAAGCGCCTGCTCGAATCGAAGCAGACCATCCCGCATTTCTATCTGACGCTCGATATCGAGCTGGATGCGCTGATGGCCCTGCGCAAGCAGCTGAACGACGCCGCGACCAAGGACAAGGACGGCAAGCCCGCCTACAAGCTCTCGGTCAACGATTTCGTCATCAAGGCGCTGGCGCTCTCGCTGCAGAAGGTTCCCGATGCCAACGCCGTCTGGGCGGAGGATCGCATCCTGCGCTTCCGGCATTCCGATGTCGGCGTCGCCGTGGCGATCGACGGGGGCCTGTTCACGCCGGTGATCCGTGAAGCGGAGACGAAGTCGCTCTCGGCCATCTCGGCGCAGATGAAGGATCTCGCGGGCCGCGCGCGCAACAAGCGGCTCAAGCCGGAAGAATACCAGGGCGGCACCACAGCGGTGTCCAATCTGGGCATGTTCGGCATCCGCGAATTCTCCGCCGTGATCAACCCGCCGCATGCGACGATCCTCGCGGTCGGCGCGGGCGAGAAGCGTGTCGTTGTCAAGGATGACGCGCCGGCGGTGGTGCAGGCGATGAGCGTCACGCTCTCCTGTGATCACAGGGTGGTGGACGGCGCGCTCGGCGCCGAATTGCTGCAGTCCTTCAAGGGGCTGATCGAGAATCCGATGGGTATGCTCGTGTGAGCGCCCGATGCGACCGGGGCTCCCCCGGTCGCGGTTTTCCTTTGATCTGAGCGCCCGCTGCGTGACGGTGCGGCGCGCCCGGCACGACGGGAGTTTTGCGCATGTCCGATTACGATATCATCATCCTCGGTGCCGGCCCCGGCGGCTATGTCGCGGCGATCCGCGCGGCGCAGCTCGGCTTCAGGACGGCGGTCGTCGATCGCGAGCATCTCGGCGGCATCTGTCTGAACTGGGGCTGCATCCCGACCAAGGCGCTGTTGCGCTCGGCCGAAATCTTCCACTATTTCGAGCATGCCAAGGATTTCGGCCTGTCCGCCAAGGACGTATCCTTCGATATGGAAGCGGTGGTGAAGCGCTCGCGTGGCGTTTCCGGGCGCCTCAATGGCGGCGTCGGCATGCTGCTCAAGAAGAACAAGGTCGATGTGATCTGGGGTGAGGGTGCGATCGAGGCGCCCGGCAAGGTCACCGTCAAGAAGGCGACGAAATCCGTCGAGGGCCCGCCCAAGGAAGCGCCGAAGGGCGCACTCGGCCCGGGCTCCTACAGCGCCAAGCACATCATCGTCGCCACCGGCGCCCGCCCGCGGGTCCTGCCGGGTATCGAGCCGGACAAGGATCTGATCTGGACCTATTTCGAGGCGATGGTGCCCAAATCCATGCCGAAATCCGTGCTCGTGATGGGTTCGGGCGCGATCGGCATCGAATTCGCCTCGTTTTATCGCACCATGGGTGCCGAGGTGACGGTGGTCGAGCTGCTGCCGCAGATCCTGCCCGTCGAGGATGCCGAGATCGCCGCCCATGCGCGCAAGCGCTTCGAGAAGCAGGGCATCAGGATCCTCACCGGCGCCAAGGTCTCCAAGGTCGAGAAGGGCAAGGGTAGCGTCACCGCCACGATCGAGGACGACAAGGGCAAACAGACCATCACGGCGGAGAAGCTGATTTCCGCAGTCGGCGTCGTCGGCAATATCGAGAATCTGGGGCTGGAGAAGCTCGGCGTGAAGATCGATCGCGGTTGTGTCGTCACGGACGGGCTCGGTCGCACCAATGTGCCGGGCATCTACGCCATCGGCGATGTCGCCGGCCCGCCCATGCTGGCCCACAAGGCCGAGCATGAGGGCGTGCTTTGCGTGGAGACCATCAAGGGTCTGCACACGCACGCCATGGACAAGGCAATGATCCCCGGTTGCACCTATTGCCACCCGCAGATCGCCTCGGTCGGCCTCACCGAAGCCAAGGCGAAGGAGGCCGGCTACGAGCTCAAGGTCGGGCGCTTCCCCTTCCAGGGCAACGGCAAGGCGATCGC
>NZ_DATGCW010000283.1:0-8296 GCF_035311605.1 Saliniramus sp. | reverse complement strand
TGTGACCGGGACAGGCCAGGCGACGGGTGAGACCGCGCGCAAGCGCTGATCGCGCCGTGACACCAATCGAGCGCGGCGACTTGGCACGCCGCACACGGGCGGCCGGAGCGATCAAGGCCGAGAAATCGTCACGAAGGCATGCCTTCCATCTCCACCACCGAGCACGCGTAGCGCCGGTCATGATGTTACCCGCGAGCCACACGGTCTCCGCAGGATGCATGCGAACGCCAGATATCGTCGCGATCTCGTGTCCGCACGCGAAACGAATGCCTCTTTCCGTGCGTTGGCTCCATGCCGTCTTCGCTTGCGCATGGTTGATTGACGGAAGTCATGGCAGCCCGTCGCGTGATCCGAAACGGTGGGCGAGCCGGCAACGGTGAAGGTGGCGCGCGACGATAAGCCGGTTTTCGAACCGCGAAAACGAGGGAGTGCACCACATGACTGAGCAGTTGATGATCCCGCATGAATGCCGCGTCGTCGTCGGCGATGGCCGCAAGGTGCTTGTTCTATGCAATCACGGCTCACCCATCGCGCCGGATCTGCGGGTCGAGGATGTCTTCAGGGCGCCCGAGAACCCTGCGACCCATGAACAGGGTACCGACAAGCCTGGTCGCGCCATGGGCGTCGATGTGCGTCGCTCGGGCGTCGGCCAAACCGACTGGCACCAGCTCGCCGAACAGCGCTTCGCCAAGGAAATCGCCGAGACCCTGGAGCGCATTCGCCGCGAGCGGGGCGTGAAGAGTTTCATTCTCGTCGCCCCACCGAAAATCCTCGCGGAATTGCGGAAGGACATCAGCCATCAGGTGCGTGATCTGGTGGTGGCCGAGGTGGCGAAGGATCTCACCGGCCACCCCGTCCCCGATATCCAGAGCAATCTCGCCGATTGACGGATGTCACGCCTTGGCGGGCTTGTCCTGCGGCGCGACGGCGTATTGCGCGTCATCGACCCGCTCGAGCCATTCCACATGCACACCGTCAATATGCTCATGAATGGCGATATGCGTCATGGCCCGGTCGGGCGCAGCGCCGTGCCAGTGCTTCTCGCCCGGCGGAATCCAGACGGAATCGCCGGGCCTGATGACCCGCACCGGCCCGCCCCAGACCTGGATGCGCCCGATTCCGGCGACCACATGCAGCGACTGGCCGAGCGGATGCGTGTGCCAGTTGGTGCGCGCGCCCGGCGAGAAGATCACGCGGACCGCCTTGGCGCGGGCCGGCTCGGGCGTCTCCACGATCGGATCCTGCCAGACTTCGCCGGTGAAATATTCCTCCGCCACGCGGCGCGAGGGCCGGGATTCGGCTCTGAAGATATCCATGAAACGCTCTCTCCCTGTTAAGCAGCCGATTGGGCCGCAAGCACGCGCCGGGGTCAAGCCGCGTATCGCGACACGCCGCTTTGCGCTGCTGCAATGGCACGGCATCCAAAGCTTGCGCGGAAGCCTTTGCCAGATGCATCAATCCGGGCCATCATCGCGATGTCATGAGCACATCATCGATCCTGTCCCCCTCCCCCGCCCGCCGCAGCATCGCGCAGCCCCGCACCTGGACCGAGTCCTATGGCGTGGCGCGCCATCCGGTCTGGCTGTTCGGCGCCGGGCATGTCGGGCGCGCGCTCGTTCTCGCACTCGCGCCGCTGCCCTTCGCGCTCACCTGGTGCGACAGCCGCGAGGGCGCGTTTCCGGCGCATATCCCGGCCAATGTCACGCCCCTGCGCCACGATGCGCCGGATGTGCTCGTCGGACAAATCCCTGCCGGCGCCCTCGTCCTCGTGATGAGTCACAGCCACCCGATCGATCTCGCTGTCACGGCGGCGGCGCTGGCGCGCGATGATCTGCCCTTTGTTGGGCTGATCGGCTCGAAAACCAAGCGCGCGCGTTTCGAAAAACGCTATCGCGAACTCGGCATTACCGATGAGCGGATTGCT
This sequence comes from Saliniramus sp., assembly GCF_035311605.1. Lineage (NCBI taxonomy): Bacteria > Pseudomonadati > Pseudomonadota > Alphaproteobacteria > Hyphomicrobiales > Salinarimonadaceae > Saliniramus > Saliniramus sp. The sequence continues at coordinate 6,372 of NZ_DATGCW010000283.1, read as the reverse complement.
CAGCTCTCCTGCCCGATCGGAATCGCGGGCATCGCCGACAAGGATCCCGCCATCATCGCTGCCGCGACGGCGGCGCAATTGCTTGCGCTGCGCGAAACGCTGCCCCATCAGGAGATCACGGACCATGCATGACGACGATGCCCGCTTCCTCGCCCATGCGGTGCGACTCTCGCGCGAGCATATGAACGAGGGCGCCGGCGGGCCCTTCGGGGCGGTGATCGTACGCGACGGCATGGTCCTCGCAGAGGGCTGGAACCAGGTCACCTCGACGAATGACCCCACGGCGCATGCGGAAGTGGTCGCAATCCGGCGCGCCTGCGCGGCGGTCGGTGATTTTTCCCTCAAGGGTGCCGTGCTCTATACCAGCTGCGAACCCTGCCCGATGTGCCTCGCCTCGGCCTATTGGGCGCGCGTGGCGCGGATCGTCTACGCCAATACCCGCGCCGATGCGGCGGCGATCGGGTTCGACGATTCCTTCATCTATGACGAGATTCCCAAAGCCCCGGAGGCGCGCAGCCTGCCGATCAGCCACCATCCGAACGCGGATGCCAAAACCGTGTTCGAGGCCTGGCTGAACAAGCCCGACAAGATCGCCTACTGATCGTCTTCACCTACTGATCTTCCTGGCCCCCGCCCTGCGCGCAGCGCTTCGAGCACATGGACCCGCAGAGCCGAGGAAAGATTCTCCTCTGCGCGCCCCGCATCGATCTCGGCGACGAGTTTCTGCAAGGCGATGCCGCGCGCCGACGCGATGCGGCGCAGCTCCTCCCAGAACGGCTCCTCCAGCGAGATCGAGGTGCGGTGGCCGGCGATCGCGATGGAGCGCTTGATGACGCCGCGCGGCCGGTCAGTCATTGCCGGGCCCTTTATCATCGGCATCGTCACCATCCCGCGTGCCGAGGCGATGGCCTTCGATATGGGCCGCATCGCGGGCGCGTTCGCTCTCGGTGAGCTGTTTCTCGCTCTTCCTGCGACCGAATTTCACCCGGTTGTCGGCGGCTTCGCGCTCCGCCTGTACCCGCGCCTTGCGCTTGCGGAACTGACGCAGATTGACGACATCACCGTTCATCGCCTCACCTCTTCGTCTTCGGCGCCTTTGCCGCGATCATGTCCTGCGGGCGCACGATGGTATCGAAATCTTCCGCCGAGATCTTGCCGGAAGCGAGCGCTTCCTCACGCAGAGTGGTGCCTTTCTTGTGGGCCGCTTTGGCGATATCGGCGGCGGCGTCGTAACCGATCGTCGGCGCGAGCGCGGTGACGAGCATCAGCGAGCGTTCGAGCAGATCGGCGATGCGCGCGCGGTTGGCGCTGATGCCGGTCACGCAGTTATCGGTGAAGCTGCGCGCGCCGTCGGCCAGCAGCCGGATGCTCTGGAGCATGTTGAAGGCGATTACCGGCTTGAACACGTTGAGCTCCAGATGCCCCTGCGAGGCGGCGAAGGCGATCGTCTGGTTGGCGCCCATGACCTGCGCACAGATCATGGTCAGCGCTTCCGCCTGCGTCGGATTGACCTTGCCCGGCATGATCGAGGATCCGGGCTCGTTTTCCGGCAGCGACAATTCCGCCAGCCCCGAGCGGGGGCCCGATCCGAGCAACCGGATATCGTTGGCGATCTTGAACAGGCCGGTGGCGAGCGCGGTGAGTGCCCCATGGGTGAAGACGAAGACATCGTGGCTCGCCAGCGCCTCGAACTTGTTCGGTGCCGTCTCGAAGGGCAGATCGGTGAGGCGCGCGATTTCCTGTGCAAAGCCTTCGGGGAAATCGGGGTGGGCGTTGAGCCCGGTGCCGACGGCCGTGCCGCCCTGGGCGAGGTCGAGCATCGCCGGCAGGCTCGCCTCGATCCGCCCGATCGCATGGGCGACCTGCGCGGCATAGCCCCCGAATTCCTGCCCCAGCGTGATCGGGGTGGCGTCCTGCATATGGGTGCGCCCGATCTTGATGATGTCGGAGAATTCCTCCGCCTTGCCGGCGAGCGTTTCGTAAAGATGCATGAGGGCCGGCAGCAGGCTGTAATGGATCTCCTCGACGGCGGCGATATGCATCGCGGTGGGGAAGGTGTCGTTGGAGGACTGGCCCATATTGACGTGATCATTGGGATGGACCGGCGCCTTCACGCCGCGTCCGGCGCCGAGCAGCTCGTTGGCGCGGTTGGCGATCACCTCGTTGGCGTTCATGTTGGACTGTGTGCCCGAGCCCGTCTGCCAGACCACGAGGGGGAATTCCGCGTCATGCCTGCCGTCACTCACCTCCTCCGCCGCGGTGACGACGGCATCGGCAACCTTTGCATCGAGCAGGCCGAGCGTATGATTGGTGCGTGCCGCCGCAAGCTTCACCAACCCGAGCGCGCGCACCATCGGCCTTGGCATGCGCTCATGGCCGATGCGGAAATTCTGGAGGGAGCGCTGCGTCTGCGCACCCCACAAGCGATCGGCAGGGACGGCGATCTCGCCGAAGCTGTCGGTCTCGATACGGGTTTCGTTTTCAGCCATGCTCTTCCTCCTGCACTGTCAACGCCCCACATCATGGGTCGTTCGGCCCGAATCGTGTGGCCGTGGAGCATACCATGACGCAAGCAGCCCCGATCGGCGAACCCGGGATCAGCGATATGACTGACACGTCAATGCCCGATACGGGCCTGCGCCCACCCGCGCCAGCGCCACGCGACCGACCGCCGGATCTCTTCGGCTTTCTCTCTGCAGCGCGCAGCAACCCGCTGAAGACCTGGACAAAGGCCCATTTCGAAAAGCCGATCCTCTACGGCAAAGGCTTGATGGGCCGCGTGCTCGTGCTCAACGAGCCGCAGGCGATCCGGCATGTACTGCTCGACAACGCCTCCAGTTACCGCAAGGACGACCTGCAACGCCGGGTGCTCGCCCCCGGTCTCGGCGAGGGTCTGCTCACCGCCGAGGGCGATGAATGGAAGCTGCTCAGACGCACGCTGGCGCCATTGTTCTCGGCGCGCAATGTCACCGGCTTTCTCGCGATCATGGATGACAGCGCGCAGCGCCTCGTCGCCCGCCTCACGCGGCGCCTGCCGCGCGAGCGCGACATGTCGCTGGAAATGACCCGAGCCACCCTCGACGTGCTGGAGCGCACGATCTTCACGCACGGGCTCGACCGCGACCCGGATGCGCTGTCGCGGGCGATCACGCGCTTCTTCGAGGCTGTCGGCCCGATCGATCCGCTCGATGTGCTGCGCATGCCCGACTTCCTGCCCCGGATCGGGCGCCTGCGTGCCCGCCCCGCCATCCGCTTCTTCGAGGAGGTGGTCGGCGAACTGATCACCCGCCGGCGCGCCCTGATCGAAAGCGGTGCGGATGCCCCGCGGGATCTGCTCACCCTGTTGCTGGAGGCGCGCGATCCGGAGACCGGGGAGCCGCTCGACGAGATCTCGATCCAGGCCAATATCGTCACCTTCATCGGCGCCGGCCACGAGACCACCGCCAATGCATTGACCTGGAGCCTCTATCTGCTCGCCCGCGCGCCGGAATGGGCGCAGGCGATCCGTAAGGAGGCCGATGCTGTTCTCGGCGACGCTCCCGCGACGCCGGCGGCGCTCGACAAGCTCATGCATACCCGCGCCGTTCTGGAGGAAGCGATGCGGCTCTACCCGCCGGTTCCCTTCATGAGCCGCGAGGCGATGGCACCCGACCGGATCGCCGGGATCCGCGTGCCGAAGGGGACGCTGGTCACCATCGCGCCCTGGGTGCTGCATCGGCACAAGACGCTATGGCACGCACCTGACGTGTTCGATCCCAGCCGATTCCTGCCGGAGCGTCGCGCCGATATTCCGCGCTTCGCCTATCTGCCCTTCGGCGCCGGCCCACGTGTGTGTATCGGCCAGAGTTTTTCGATGCAGGAAGCTATTCTCATCCTCGCGCGGGTCCTGCGCGCCGTGGAGCTCTCGCTGTCGGGGGATGGCGCCGTCGAACCGCTGCACCGGGTCACGCTGCGCCCGGATCGCCCGGTGATGATGCATCTGCGCGCACGGCGCGATTGACGCGGATGGATCAAGCGGGTGCGCCGAAACGGCATCTGTGTGACCTAACGCCTGGCCCGCCCCTCGGGGAAGGCCCACGCTCCATGAAGACCGCGCCCGGCCTACCCTTTCCTCGTGCAGAGAGGTCGGGGGTGGGGAGAGCAAACGAAAAAAGGGCCGCTCCGGAGAGCGGCCCAAGTCTAGGGAGGAAACGCCCAAGGAGGGCGATGAGTACCGCGACGCCGTCGCGTTACCGCACTGCAATAAGGTAGTCCCTGCCCGCCTGTTATCCAAGGTCAAAAGGTCAGCATCGCTGCCCGTTTTTTGAGCCCCTTGCCGAAAATGCAGACGCGCATTCGTTGAAATCAACATGCCGTCCCGACGGGAAATTACAATCTTAAATCAATATTCATCTTGTTTTCGCATGATCAGCATCACGGTTCAGCCTGATTTACCGCTTATCCGGCGCAATGATGCGTTTTGCGATTGGTGAAGCGTGATCAATGATCGGTGACGCGCATGACCACTTACACGAATAGCCCTGCTCACGAACGGAATACCTCCGCCGGCCCGGAGGCTTCCGCGCCTCCGAATGGCGGCCTGGTGCGCAGCGTCGATGCCGCCATCGACGCGATCCGCGCCTGCATCGACGAACGCGAGCGCAGGCCGACGACGCTCGCGCGCCGGTGCCTGGCGGTTCATCACGCGGCGGCTCGCCTGCGGCGCAGGATCGGCGACGGCGTTCAGCCGTAACGGTGCAGCGCGCTGCCATGGCGTTTGAGCCATGCTTCCGCAGCATCCGTGTGCGGACACAATCCACGCAGAACCTTCCAGTAACGCGGCGAATGGTTCATTTCCGCCAGATGCGCCACTTCATGCGCGGCGAGATAATCCAGCACCATCGGCGGCGCCAGAACCAGCCGCCACGAGAATGACAGATCCCCCTGCGCGGTACACGATCCCCAGCGCGAGCGCGTATCGCGCAGGCTGATCCGCCGGGCGGGGCGACCGAGCGCAGCAGTGTACCGGGAGACCGCCCCGGTCAGATCGCTGCGCGCCTCCCGCTGGAGGAATTCGCGCACGCGCTTGCCTACGAATTCGGCCTCTCCAGCCACCGCGATGATCGGCGCGCCCTGCGCATCGCTGGTGGCGCGCGTCGGTCCGCGCACCCGCGACCAGTGCACGATGCGATGGGCCACGTCCCGAAGCGGCACCTGCGCCCCGTGCTCCAGCGTGACGCGATCGGGCAGCCTGTCCACCCGGCTCGCGATCCAGCCGCCATGCGCCCGTGCGAAGGCGAGCGCCTGTTCCAGCGCCGCGTTCTCGGGCATGGTCAGGATGATCTCACCGCTGGCCTGGCTGACCCGCAGGCTGATCCGGCGCGCCCGCGCATTGCGCCGCAGACGCACGGGATAAACGCAGTCGCGATGTGCGATCTCGACGCGCTCGGGATCGACCGGGGCAGCGGAGCGGGGCATGAGATCACGGATCAGGTTGCGCATGCATTGCTCCGGTGGCGCCGACTGTCGGAATTCGGCTTAAGCCGTTCTTAACGCAGCATGCCGATTCGGTACAAATACGCCGACGAGAATGCCGCATCGGCTTTGTTCTTAACACCCGCTTTACCTTCGTGTCGCAAATTGCATCGAAACGAGACAATTGCACAACCAAAGCAACCGGGAACCCCCATGGCCACCACCGTTCTGATCGTCGATGACGACCCCGTCCAGCGCCGCCTGCTGGAGGCGATGATCCGCCGGTTCGGCTACGATCCGCTGGTCGCGTCGAGCGCCGATGAGGGGCTGAACCTGCTCGCAGCAGAGGATGGCGGGCGCATCAAGGTGGTGGTGCTCGATCTCGTCATGCCCGATCTCGACGGTATCGGCATGCTGGAGCGCATGCGCGCGAATGGAAGCGAAGTGCCGGTTATCGTGCAGACCGCGCATGGCTCGATCGATACGGTCGTCTCGGCCATGCGCGCGGGCGCCATCGATTTCGTGGTCAAGCCCGTCGGCGCCGAGCGTCTCGAAGTCTCGCTGCAGAACGCCCTGCGTGTGGACGTGCTCGAGGACGAGATCCGGCGCATGCGCCGACGCGCTTCCGGCACCCTCACCTTCAAGGATCTGGCTTCGCGCAGCACCGAGATGGGCCGCGTCATCCGTCTGGCCGAGCGCGCGGCGAAATCCAACATCCCGATCCTGATCGAGGGCGAATCCGGCGTCGGCAAGGAGGTGCTCGCCCGCGCCATCCAGGGTTCGAGCGACCGCAAGGGCAAGCCCTTCGTCACGGTGAATTGCGGTGCGATCCCCGAGAATCTGGTGGAATCGACCCTGTTTGGCCACGAGAAGGGCGCCTTCACCGGCGCCACCCGCGCCCACAAGGGCCTGTTCCAG
>NZ_DATGCW010000282.1:0-7912 GCF_035311605.1 Saliniramus sp. | reverse complement strand
CCGACGAGGCCACGCACCACCGAGAGGCCGAGGCCGGTTCCCTCATGTGCGCGATCGTAATTGCCGCTGCCATGGCCGCTGCCGGCCTGGAAGAAGGGATTGCCCAGTTGAGCGAGATCCTGTGCGGCGACGCCGATGCCCGTATCGGAGACGGTGATGCGCATGCGCCGCGCATCGGCACGCAGCCCGAGGCAGACGCGACCGCCATCCGGCGTGAACTTCACCGCATTCGACAGAAGATTGATCAGGATCTGCCGACAGGCGCGCTGATCGGCGGTAATGCCAGGCAGATCCTGCGGGATGTCGAGATCAAGCGCGACATTGCGGCTCTCGGCCTTGAGGCGCATCAGCTCGATGCTGCCGTGGGCGAGCGCGGCCATGTCGAAACGGGTCGCGGTGAAATCGAAATTGCCGCTTTCGATCTTCGAGATATCGAGCAGCGCATTGACCACCTCGAGCAGATGGTGCCCCGATTCGCCGATGATGCGCGCATAGTCGCGGCGCTGCTCGGCATCGAGGTAGCTCATGCTGTCGGAGGCCAGGATTTCGGAGAAGCCAATGATCGCATTGAGCGGAGTGCGCAGCTCATGGCTCACCGTCGCGAGGAAGCGGCCCTTGAGCGCATCGGCATTCTCGGCGCGAAGCCGGGCTGCTTCGAGCTCGTCCTCATGCTGCTTCTGCCGGCTGATATCGCGCATCACGGCGATGACCGGGCCGGGACGGGAAGCCTCGCCTTCGAGGCGATAGGCGCGCATCTCGACCCAGATCACGCGACCATTCTCACCGGCGAAGGCATCGCCGTAATGCAGGCGCAACTGTGCACAGACATGCGTCGATCCCGTGGCGGCATCGCTGAGCGCCTTGAGATAGGCGGGACGATCCTGGATATGAACGCGCCCGAGCAGGCCGCGCTCCTCGAGGGCGCCCGAGGGCACGCCGAGCAGTTTCATTGCACCGGCGCTGGCATGGCTGACATGGCCGTTACCATCATGCCAGGTGACGAGATCGTCGATGATCTGGAGCAGATGGCGATCCTGAGCATCGCGCCGGGCGATCTCGCGGCGGTCATCAGCCTCGCGGCGCGAGGCGGCCGAGACCAGGGCGCCGGCATGAGCGATGGCGACGAGCGCGAAGACCGGTGTTGCGATATAAGGCAGCCAGCCCGCCTGGGTCGCGCTGTTGTCCATCAGCGCGATACCCACGACGGCGATGATGGCGACGAGCGTCGTCGCCGTCGCCGAGCGGCGCGAGCCCGAGAGCAACGCTTCGAGGGGTACGGTGACGAGCCAGATCGTCGCGGCGGAAGCGAGCCCGCCGGTCGTGCCGGCAATCGCCACGATCAGCCCGGCAAAGGCGATGGCCGAGATCGTATGCGCCAGCGGCAGGGAGCCGGTGCGTGACAGGGCGAGGGCGGCGAAGAGCGGAGCGATCAGGCAGGCGAAGACGACGTATTCCGCCGCATGCGGGGCACCGCCACGCATGGCAAAATAAACCGGAAGACAGGCAAGGGCGATCACACCCATGATCAGGCGTGTCGCGATGAAGCGGCGATGCCGCGACGCTTCCGCAGGCTCGCCCCGCGCCGAATCATGCACGAGATCGGCCAGTCTGCGTTGCAATTCCGAGTACCTGTCTGTCTTGACCATGCTGAACGCGAAAGCGCCGCGCTCCCTGTCTGTCGATTGCGGGGATATTCACAGGGGTGACTTAAGCGAACACTAAGGCGACGATACCGATCGGCAGGGCCATGGTTTATGGCGAATGCTTCGTTAACGCATGAAGCCCATCGACGTCTCCTTTCCGGACGCGCAGATACGGCCCGTTAACTTTGCGCGATGATCAGGGTGTGATCGGCGCGCGGCGGAAAGGGGCGATTCACGCTTTGCGCCCAATGCTCGCGCGCACAACCGGAGAGCCAGATGTCCTTCCTCATCCGTTTCCTCGCCGTCGTGTCCGTGATCTTCTACTTCTCACCGGAACGGGGAGGGGGGAGCGAGGGCGTTGATCGGACACCGGCCGTGGCAAACAGTCTGCCGGCTCCTGCCCCCTTGCTCGATCCGATGCAGGAGGCGACCGCGCCGCGCCGCGAAGACACGCCTGTGGATACGATCGCGGCAATCCTCCAGCGCGAATACGGGCAGGACCGGGACGCGATCACCCAATATGCCCGCGAGCGCCTCGCCGAGGAGATCGCGCGCGGCGTGGGGCTCGATAGCACCACGACGCGTGAGTGAGTGTGACGGTCGGTCGCCATCGCCTGATCCGACGGGCAGAATTTTTTTGATTGGGCGCGCTGCCCCCCTTGCGCGCGCGCCACCGAGAGCCATCATAGAGACATGATGCCGACATTCGACGAAATCCTCGCCAATTTCGAATTTATCGACGATTGGGAGGAGCGCTATCGTTACATTATCGAACTTGGAAAGCTCATGCCTGCGCTTCCCGAGGAGGCGCATAACGACGCCAACAAGGTGCAAGGCTGTGCGAGCCAGGTCTGGCTGGAGACGCATGTGGAGCGCGCCGAGGGTGCACCCGTGCTGAATCTGCGCGGCGACAGTGATGCGCACATCGTGCGCGGCCTGGTGGCGCTTTTGATCGCACTCTATTCCGGGCGCCGGGCGGGCGAGATTCTTGAGACCGATGCGGCGGAGATCTTCGATTCGCTGGGCTTGTCGGAGCATCTAACGCCGCAGCGTTCGAACGGTGTGCGCGCGATGGTGCAGCGCATCCAGCATGACGCGAAGGCGGCGCTGGAAGAGGCGGCCTGATACCACCTCCTGCGAAAGTTTCCTGGTGGTGCGCGGCTCAGCTTCCGGCAGCTGCCGTGCGTCTGTGCGATGTCTGCTGGAAGAACAGGGCCTGGCTGATCACGGCGGAAACATTGGCCGGCTGAAACGGCTTGGCGATCAGGAAGGCCGGTTCGGGGCGTTCCCCGGTCAGGAAACGCTCCGGATAGGCGGTAATGAAGATCACCGGCACCTGGAAGGTCTGAAGAAGATCGTTCACCGCATCAAGACCCGAGGAGCCGTCGGCCAGCTGGATATCGGCGAGAATCAGTCCGGGACGCTTTTCACCCGCGAGCGTCACGGCTTCACTGCGTGTACGCGCGACCCCGGTCACCTGATGGCCAAGACTCTCGACGAGGCTCTCCAGATCCATGGCGATCAGGGGTTCATCTTCGATGATCATGATCTGCGTCGCGATATCGGCAGCGAGTTCGCGCCCTGCATCATCGACAAGCGCCCGCACGGCGCCGAGATCGCTGTCGAGGATTTCGGCGACTTCCTCCTCGGCGAAGCCTTCGAGCGATGACAGCAGAAAGGCCTGGCGCGGAAGAGGGGTGATCTCGCCAAGCCGCGCTTCGGCGGGCAGGTCACGCTCGATCGTCTCGCGCTGCTCGTTCACGGCGAGCGAATTCCAGATCACCGTGAAGACGCGAAACAGCGCCAGCCGCGGCGGAGCGGCTTCGTCAAGGGGGGAGGGGTCGTTGATCAATGCCTCGAGCGTCGCGGCGACATAGGCATCCCCGGCTGCCTGGGACCCCGTCAATGCGCGTGCATAGCGTCTCAGATAGGGCAGTTGCGGGGCAACGAGCTCGGCAGTCGACATACGGTGTCATCCTTATACTTTGTCATCCGGGTTCGGCAGGCACGATCCCGGTGCCCGGTCACGCGAAACAGCCTGAATGTGCTTGCATCGCCCGAACATCAACCACGGACGTGCACGCGCACCTACCGTTGATAACGCGCGATGTTTCCACAGGTTCCCGCCCAAGTCGAAAAATTTTGCAACAACGCCGCTTTGCGCGGAACTTCTCTTCTCCTGCTGCATTGAACTCGTGCACGACGTGATTTTCCCAAGCCTTTCGATGGCTTTCACGCGGTGAAAATGAGGCATTGTTCCATGAACAGACGAGTGGAGCCACGGGCTCTGTCAGCCGTCGCCGACGGGGTGACATCCGGCGGATCTCCGTTAAGACAACAGGCAAAGCGAGAGTTGAGCGCCCGTGACGCGGTGGAGCGGGTGCGTGATCATCGGGGGCAGGACGACATGGCCGATCGCGAGAAGGGCGGGGTACCGGGCGCCGGAACGGGCGCCGATGCGGATCATCACAAGCCGCAGCTCGACAGACCGACGCAAACGCGCATCGGCGATCAGTTGCGCTCCATGTATGCCGAATTGATGGATCAGCCCGTGCCCGATCGCTTCCGCGCGCTGCTCGACCAGCTCGATGATCCGGAAAACAAATCAAAGGCGGATCGGGAGGATGGCCAATGAGCATTGAGCCCGAATTGCGTGACGAACTGCTCGCAGCGGTTCCCAGCCTGCGCGCCTTCGCCATATCGCTTTGCGGCAAGGTCGACCGTGCCGATGATCTGGTGCAGGATACCCTGATGCGCGCTCTGGCGAATATTCATCGCTTCCAGCGCGGCACCAATCTCAATGCCTGGCTTTTCACGATCCTGCGCAATCTGTTCCATTCGGAATTCCGCAAGCGCAAGCGCGAAGTGGAGGATCCCGACGGCAATTACGCGGCCAATCTGGTGAGCAGGCCGGAACAGGGTGCGCATCTCGATTTCGAGGATTTCCGCGCGGCGCTGGCCCAGTTGCCGGACGATCAGCGTGAGGCGCTGTTGCTGGTCGGCGCCTCCGGCTTCTCCTACGAGGAGGCCGCCGAGATCTGTGAATGTGCGGTGGGCACGATCAAGAGCCGGGTCAACCGCGCCCGCACGCGGCTGGCCGAGATGCTCGACCTGAACGATGACAGTGCATTGGGGCCCGATCAGATGACCCGCGCGGCGCTGCAGCAGGCGGCGAGTTGAGCCGGAGCAGTGCGGATGTGCGGAACGCGCCAGCTGCCATCCGCAAAACCGCGCAGTCGACAGGCATTGCCGGATACGCTTAGCTCAGGGCTGAGGCGCACCGGTGCGCGGAAGCTGACGACGAGACGGTCATGGCCGCAGCCAATGGCACCCCCGATATCGAAGATCTGGCCCGGGTCGCCGTGACGGCGGGTCGGGCCATCATGACGATTTATACCGGGCCCTTCGACGTCGAAGCCAAGCCCGACGATTCCCCCGTTACCCGGGCCGATATCGAAGCCGAAGACGTCATTGCGGCCGGGCTTGGCGAGATTGCTCCCGATATTCCGATCGTGGCCGAAGAGGCTGCGGCAGCCGGCGACATCCCGGATGTCGGGGACCGGTTCTTCCTCGTTGATCCCCTTGATGGAACACGCGAATTCGTCGAGCGTAATGGCGAGTTCACCGTCAATATCGCGCTGATCGTTGATGGTGAACCGGTGATGGGCGTCATCCATGCACCGGCGCGCGGCGAGATCGTCTTCGCCGACGGCACCCGTGGCGCCTTCGCGGGGCGGGTCGATCTCGAGGAAGATGAGCCGGTGATCAGGGATATCCGCCCGATCCGGGCGCGCAACGTGACCGAAGACGGGGCGGTCGCTCTGGTCAGCCGTTCGCATTGTAATGCGCAGACGCGCAAATCGCTGGCGCGCTTCGCGCCGGGGGCGGTCGAGCCGCTCGGCTCTTCCCTCAAGCTCTGCCGGATCGCGCAGGGTGCGGCCGATCTCTACCTGCGCCACGGCCCCACCATGCAATGGGATACGGCGGCGGGCGATGCGATCCTGCGGGCGTCGGGGGGGTGCGTGGTCGATCTCGCCGGCGCGCCGCTGCGCTATGCGCGACAAGTGGCCGGGGTGGACCGCGATTTCGGCAATCCGGATTTCTGCGCATTCGGTGACGCGCGGTTGAAGGCGCGACTCTAGAGCCCTCACAGGCCACGCAGCTTGCGCAGGCCGCTTTGCACCCGCACCCCCGGCAAGGCCGTTCCGGGCCCCTCATGAAACTGGTAAGCCTGAACCCGTTGAGCCGTGGCGGGTGCAAGCCACGACGCCGATGAGGGGGGCAATCATGAGCGACGATCACAAGAAGGCACCGGCATCCGGGCTGCGCAAGGGGCTGACGAGCTATGGCGATGCGGGGTTTTCGCTGTTCCTGCGCAAGGCCTTCATCAAGGCGGCGGGTTTTTCCGATGATGCGCTCGACCGCCCGATCATCGGCATCACCAACACGTTTTCCGATTTCAACCCCTGCCACGGCAACGTGCCGCGCCTGATCGAGGCGGTGAAGCGCGGTGTCTTGCTGGCGGGTGGCCTGCCAATGGAATTTCCCACCATCTCGATCCATGAGAGCTTTTCGAATCCCACCTCCATGTTCCTGCGTAATCTCATGGCCATGGAGACCGAGGAGATGGTGCGCGCCCAGCCGATGGATGCGGTGGTGATGATCGGCGGCTGCGACAAGACCGTCCCGGCCCAGCTGATGGCGGCGGCGAGCGCCGATATTCCTGCCATCCAGCTGATCACCGGGCCGATGCTCGTCGGCCATCACAAGGGCGAGGTGCTCGGCGCCTGCACCGATTGCCGCCGGCTCTGGGCGCAGCATCGCGCCGGCGAGATCGACGAGGCGGAGATCGAGGCGGTGAGTGAGCGGCTCGCACCGACGCAGGGCACCTGCATGGTGATGGGCACGGCGAGCACGATGGGCTGCCTCGTCGAGGCGATGGGCATCGCCCTGTCTGGCACTGGCACGATCCCCGCCACCCATGCCGACCGGATCCGTTCGGCGGAGGCCAGCGGCCGGAAGGCCGTGGCTCTGGCGAAAGCCGGGACGCGCCCGACGCAGATCCTGAACAAGGCCGCCTTCCACAATGCGATGGTGGTGCTGCAGGCGATCGGCGGCTCGACCAATGCGGTCGTGCATCTCGCCGCGATCGCAGGCCGGCTCGGCTTCGATTTCGACCTCGAAGAACTCGACCGTCTCGGCCGCGAAGTGCCGGTTCTGATCGATCTCAAGCCTTCCGGCGCGCATTACATGGAGCATTTCCACTGGGCCGGCGGCATGCCGGCGCTCCTGCGCGAATTGCGTGATCACCTGATGCTGGATGCGCCCACCGTCGATGGCGTGAGCCTGGGTGAAGTGATCGACCGGGCCGAGGACGTACCGGGCCAGAGCATCATCCGCACCCGCGACAACCCCTTGAAGAGCGGTGGCGCGACGGCAGTTCTGCGTGGCAATCTGGCCCCCGACGGCGCCATCATCAAGCAATCCGCAGCGTCGCCCGAACTCCTGCGCCATACCGGACGCGCGGTGGTGTTCGATTCGGTGGAAGACATGACCAACCGCATCGACGACCCGGATCTCGACGTGCGCGCCGATGATATCCTCGTCCTGCGCAATGCGGGCCCCAAGGGCGCGCCGGGCATGCCTGAAGCCGGTTATCTGCCGATCCCGCGCAAGCTCGCCCGGCAAGGCGTGAAGGACATGGTGCGCATCTCCGATGCGCGGATGAGCGGCACGGCCTTCGGCACGATCGTCCTGCACATCGCCCCGGAAGCCGCTGTCGGCGGCCCGCTCGGCCTGGTGCGCGACGGTGATACGATCAGCCTCGATGTCGAGGCGCGCAGGCTCGATCTCGACGTCGCCGAAGACGAACTCGCCCGCCGCCGTGCGGATTTCGCCCCGCCGCCCCATATGGCCGGTCCGCAACGCGGCTATCGCGGCCTCTATCTCGCGCAGGTGAACCAGGCCGGAGAGGGCTGCGACTTTGATTTCTTGCGCAAGGACGGCGAGATCTGAGGGGAAGGTCTCGTTGGAGAGAGACCGAGCCGGATTCGTGACAGTTGGGGATGGTTAAATGAGCATCCCGGGGCAGCCGCGCCGCTCCGGGATGTCGATCTCCTGGATGCTGATCATCAGGCCCGTTCAGGCGGCGACGTGGTACTGTCCCTCCTGCGAGCCGTCTATGATGATCTGCGGGGTCTCGGCTGCGGGGGTGCACCAGGCTGACAGGTCCGCGATGCGCGGATTGTCGATCTCCAGCGCCTGTATGG
>NZ_DATGCW010000281.1:0-11604 GCF_035311605.1 Saliniramus sp. | reverse complement strand
GATACCAGCGGATTGCTGGTGGTGGCCAAGAACGACGCCGCACATCGCGGGCTCGCCGCGCAATTCGCCGATCACGGCCGCACCGGACCGCTCGAGCGTGCCTATCGGGCAGTGGTCTGGGGTGCGCCGGAACGTGCGCGCTTCACCATTGAGGCGCCCATTGCCCGCGCACGCCACAATCGCGAGAAGATGATCGTCCTCGAGACGCGACGCGCGCGCGTCGGCGAGGAGCCGCGCGCACAAGGCCGCGAGGCGATCACGCATGTGGCGGTAGAGGAGCGCTTCGGCGCCATGTCCGGCGATGCTCCGCGTGACGCCCGCACGCATGCCCATGCCGCCCTCCTGCGCTGCACGCTGGAGACGGGGCGCACGCACCAGATCCGCGTGCATCTCGCGCATTCCGGTTACCCGCTTCTCGGCGATGCGCTCTACGGGGCGGGCTTTCGCACCAAGGCGAGCCTGTTGCCCGGGACGGCGCGGGATGCACTCGCGGGGCTCGACCGGCAGGCCCTGCATGCCGCGCTGCTCGGCTTTGCCCATCCGCGCACCGGCGAAACCCTGCGCTTCGAAAGTCCCGACCCGCCCGATCTCGCTGCGCTGATCGCGGCTTTGCGCGCTCCCGAGGCGTCGTGAACCGGTTGGTGGTGATTGGTCATCAAAGCGCCGCATCGCGCGGTATTCTTCACAAAACGCACATGCTCCGGAAACCGTGAACGCAGTGCCCGCGTTTTAGGCTTTCGAAGAACCTGTCGAAACGTTTAGTTTTCGAACGGGGCGCAAGGCTCTATGATCGAATCAAAGTGCGATTGTCCATGGGGAGATCGCCGAAGGCTCGCCCATCAGGGGGGCATCAGGAGGATGAAGCATGTCGGCCGGAAACCTGCCCATACTCGCCACGGAAGGCGGCCTGTCACGGTATCTCGACGAGATCCGCAAGTTTCCCATGCTCAAGCCCGACGAGGAATACATGCTCGCCAAGAGCTGGCGCGAGCATGGCGACCGTGAGGCCGCCCACAAGCTCGTCACCTCGCATCTGCGCCTCGTGGCCAAGATCGCCATGGGCTATCGCGGCTACGGCCTGCCGATCTCGGAGGTCGTTTCGGAAGGCAATGTGGGGCTGATGCAGGCGGTCAAGCGCTTCGAACCCGATCGGGGCTTTCGCCTCGCCACCTATGCCATGTGGTGGATCAAGGCCTCGATCCAGGAATACATCCTGCGCTCCTGGTCGCTGGTGAAGATGGGGACCACGGCCAATCAGAAGAAGCTGTTCTTCAATCTGCGCAAGGCCAAGAGTCAGATCTCGGCTCTCGACGAGGGGGATTTGCGCCCCGACCAGGTGAGCGAGATCGCCACACGTCTCGGCGTCACAGAGCAGGACGTGATCGACATGAACCGCCGGCTCGGCGGTGATTCATCGCTCAACTCGCCGCTGCGCGAGGAGGGCGAAGGCGAATGGCAGGACTGGCTGGTGGATGACTCGGCCAGCCAGGAGACCATCCTCGCCACGCAGGAAGAAGGGCAGAACCGCACCCGCGCCCTGCGTGAGGCTCTGGCTGTGCTCAACGAGCGTGAGCGGCGGATTTTCGAAGCGCGCCGGCTGGCCGAGGACCCGATCACGCTGGAGGAATTGTCAGGCGAATTCGGTGTTTCGCGCGAGCGCGTGCGACAGATCGAAGTGCGCGCCTTCGAGAAGGTTCAGGAAGCGGTGAAGCACAATCTCGCCGCGATCGAGAAGCCGCAATACGAAGGCACCGGCGCAACTGGCTGAGGCCGGGTTTTCCCGCCCCGGTGCGGCAGAAGCCCGAGATATGCCGCCTCACTCCTCCCAGGCGGCGAAGGCCTGCTCGATCACCTGCTGTCCGCTCATGCCCTTGTCGAAGGCGATGACGGCGCGCTGGCCGCCTGCGAAGCGCATCGGCAGTTCGATCCAGTTGCGGTCGATCAGCAGATTGCGGTTGCGCTGCTGGTCGGCGCGCAGATTTGACAGCCCGATCAGGAAAAAATTGTCGGAAATCGGCACCGTCAGCCCGGCCAGCGGTGCACCGCGCACGACTTCGTCTTCCTTGAGATGCGGCAGGCCGGCATCGAGGACGTTGCGGTCCTCGTCACCGGTATTGACGAAATCGAGCTCGATCGTGTGCGAAGCCGGCAGATCCGGGTCCAGATTGCGCCTGATCGTCATGGTCATGGTGATGCCCATATCCGGCACCCGCACCTGCACGATGATGGCCGGATCATCCGGATCATTCGTATCGAGCCGCCACAGAGCGCTGCCCGCTGCCGCCCGCGGTTCGCCCGTCGGATTGGCCGGATCCTCCTCATAGAGCATGGCGCGCTGCGCCACGCCGACTTCATCATCCGGCAGCGCCGCAGGCGGTTCCGGCGAGACACGTTCGGGCGCGATTTCGTCCGCATCGGTCTCGTCCGGCATCAGCCTGTCTTCGATACGCGGCGGCTGTTCGATCGGGGCCGGAGCCTGGATATCCGGCGGTGTGACCCCGGCCACCGGGGCTTCGTCCTCGCGGGAGAGCCAGTAGGCCGCAAAGGCGATGGCGCCAATCACGACGATGAGGCTGAGCGCCACGATCACGGCGCGCAGGCTTCCGCCGGAACTGGCGCGCTGGCTGCGCCCGTCGAGACGCGGGCGCGCCTTCGCGGCCGGTGGCGGCGGCACGGGTGTCGTCTGCGCTGCGGTGGAGCCCTCGGCAGCCTCCGGCTGCGGCACGCGTGGCGGCAGCGGGGAATCCTCCGGCGAGGCCGGGTCATCGGTGGCGTATGGCGGGTAAGTCTGACCGGAATGCCGACCATCCGAGGCGGAAGCGGAGCCCTGAGCGCTCGCCTGTCCAGGGTAAGCGAGTCCGGTCTGACCCAATGGGGCCCGATCCGGCGGGCTCTCGTCAGGCAGGGTATCGTCCGCCATGGCCTGATCGTGCATCGGGTGCCCGGCCAGATCCGCCGCGACGGCATTATCGTCCTGCGCGCCGGCCTCATCATCCGGTGCAGGCCCGGCATATTCGGATTCCACGCCGGCGATGGCGCTCTCCAGTGCGTGCCGCTCGGCCTCGAACTCTTCCTCCGAAAGCGGCGGGTCGAGCGAGCGCAATTGCGCAAACAAAGCCGTACGCGCCCGGTCATAGACGGCGGCGCGCATTTCGGGAGCGGGATCGGGGAGGCCCTGGACGGCCCGGGCGATCAGTGGATGATAATCGGCCATGTTCGCTTATGCTGTCTTCGTGAACACTGTGTTGCCTGCTCCTGCTGCGGTCAAGCCTCGAAGGGATTTTGCACCAGGATCGTGTCGTCGCGCTCCGGGCTCGTCGAGAGCAGAGCGATCGGCGCGCCGATCAATTCCTCGATATGGCGGACATATTTGACGGCCTGGGCCGGCAGATCCGCCCAGCTGCGCGCGCCGGCTGTGGAGCCGGTCCAGCCCTCGAAATCCTCGTAGATCGGTTCGACCCGCGCCTGCGCGCCCTGGCTCGCGGGGAAGTGGTCGATCACCGCGCCGTCGAGCTTGTAGCCGGTACAGATGCGGATGGTGTCGAAGCCGTCGAGCACGTCGAGCTTGGTGAGCGCGATGCCGTCGATGCCGCTGGTGCGCACGGTCTGGCGCACGAGCACCGCGTCGAACCAGCCGCAGCGGCGCTTGCGCCCGGTGACGGTGCCGAATTCGCGCCCGCGCTCGCCGATGCGCTGGCCGGTCTCGTCATCGAGTTCGGTGGGGAAGGGGCCCTCGCCGACGCGCGTTGTATAGGCCTTGGCGATGCCCAGCACGAAGCCGACGGCACCCGGCCCCATGCCGGATCCGGTCGCGGCCTGGCCGGCGACGGTGTTGGAGGAGGTGACAAAGGGATAGGTGCCGTGATCGACATCAAGCAATGCGCCCTGGGCGCCCTCGAAGAGGATGCGCTTGCCGGCGCGACGTTTCTCGTCGAGCAGACGCCAGGTGGCATCCATGAAGGGCAGGATCTTCGGCGCGACGGAGGCGAGCTCGTCATAGAGCGACTTCGCCTCGTATTCCGGCAGGCCGAAACCGCGGCGCAGGGCGTTGTGATGGGTCAGGAGCCGCTCGATCTTGGCCGGCAGCGCGTCGAGATCGTCGAGATCATCGACGCGGATGGCCCGGCGCCCGGCCTTGTCCTCGTAGGCGGGGCCGATGCCGCGCTTGGTGGTGCCGATCTTGGTTCCGCCCGAAGCGCCGCTCTCGCGCAGGGCGTCGAGCTCGCGATGCACCGAGAGGATCAGGGTCGCATTGTCGGCGATGCGCAGGGTCTCGCGGGTGATCTCGACACCCTGCTCGCCCAGCCGCTCGATCTCCGCCACCAGCGCATGCGGATCGAGCACGACACCGTTGCCGATGACGCCGAGCTTGTTCTTGCGCACCACCCCCGAGGGCAGGAGCGAGAGCTTGTAGACGGCCTCGCCGATGACGAGGGTGTGGCCGGCATTGTGCCCGCCCTGGAAGCGCACCACCACATCGGCCTGGCTGGAGAGCCAGTCCACGATCTTGCCCTTCCCCTCATCGCCCCATTGGGCGCCCACGACGACGACATTGGCCATTGGCTTGTTCCTGCAACCTCGATTGCGCACAACACGAAAAGCCCCGGCACAAGGCCGGGGCGGAAAACCTTGCAATGCCTCTTGCGTGATTGCGGCGGCGAGGTCAAGGCCGATGCAAGGCCGGCACGCGGCGAATGCCCCGCAATGCTTCAGCTTCCGGGCTTCCTGTCGGCGGGTTTCGGTTCCGGCATCTCCACCGGAGCACCGGCCTCCTTCCACGCCTTGAACCCGCCTTCGATATGGGCAACGGGCCCGAGTCCCATATCCTGTGCGGTCTTGGCCGCGAGCGCCGAGCGCCAGCCGGCTGCGCAGAAGAAGACGAAACGCTTGTCCTGCGCGAAGATATCCTTGTGATAGGGGCTTTCCGGGTCGATCCAGAATTCGAGCATCCCGCGCGGGCAATGAAAGGCCTGCGGATTCCGGCCCTCGCGCTGCAATTCGCGGGGATCGCGGATATCGATGAAGACGGTGTCTTCGTCAGCCATCAAGGGCAGGGCCTCGGCGACACTGAGCGTCTCGATGGCGGCATTGGCTTCGGCGAGCAGGGCGCGATAGCCTTTGGTGATCTGTTGCGGCATGTGACGCGCTCCCTTGCGACAGACGGCGTGACGGCATCGGGCCGGAGTGAGCGACCGACACCATATTCCCAGCTTACCTGCAACGCCGCATCATCGAAACGGCGTGTTTTCGAAAAGCACCATGGGAATTCCCGGTTCCGGGACTAATCCGTGTCGTCGATCACGCGGATGGCGAGGGCGAGGGCGAAACCGGCGCGCGCCATGGCGGCGATATCCCGGTCGCGGCGCTCCGGTTGCGGGGGCGTGCGATGGGGTCCGAGCCGGCGGCGGCGTGCATAGGCACGTGCGGCCTCGTATTCGCGCCGGGCGCGCGCATCGGCATCGTCATCGTCCAGGGCTTCCCCATTGGCCTGCCCCTCGGCTTGTGCCTCGGCGACATCCTCGGCCAGAGCCTCCTCGATCAGGGCCGGATCGAGCCCCTTCCCACGCAGCTTCGCCATGATGGCACGGTGCGAGCCGCCGCGCCGGCGCAGGCTCGCGACACGGGCGCGGGCATAGGCGGCGTCATCGACGTAGCCGCCGGACACCGCCTGTTCCACGACACCGGCGATGAGCGCCCGCGCCGGCATGGCGATCTCGGGATCCTCCGCCTCGCCGCGCAGCCGCAACCGCGTCTCGACCTTGCGGGCGAGTACTTTTTGAAGCTGTGCGGAGGAGGCGGAATAGCGCTCCAGATAATACAGGGCCGCCCGCTGCAACCAGGCCTGTGTCACGGGCCTGGGCGGCTTGCGGGCCCTCGCTTGCGAACCCGTTTTCGCCCCGGCCTCGTCGTCCGCCTCGTTCTCGTCTGCGCTTTCGCTCATGCGCTCTTTTCCCGTGCGGGCGGCCGATGCGCAAGGGTGAGATTGCGCGACGACAGCGCACGATCTGCGTCGCAATCAGCAGTTCTGGATAATCCGGGAATCAGAATACAATCCATGAGGATTCATTCTTGCGAAACGCATGCATCGCAGAGAAGCGAATCAGAATGGCGATTTCGCGAAAGGGTTTGACTTTAATGTCAATAGTCGGGCATATTCGAACCTGTCTGGATCATGGCCGGCTGGTGCAGTACCTGCCGGTCATTCCCGTGGAATCGCATCTGCGGATCATTCTGCTGAAGCTGGAAATGCAGGAGGAGCTTGATGGCGAGTTGCTTGATCGTGAAGCCGAGCACCGGACCGGTGCCTTTCTCGCCGATCTCGACCATTTCATCGCCGGCGGCGAGATCACGATCGGCGACCGGCGTAACAAGCATGCCTTCCTGAAGCGTCTCGAGCCCGAGGGCGAACAGGTCTGGGAGCTGCGCAGCATTGATCCGAATCCGAGCGTACGGGCCTTCGGCACTTTTGCCGATACCGATATTCTGGTTCTGACCCATATGCGCCTGCGCACCGAACTGGGTGGCTTCAATTCACGCGCTTTCAAGGACGAAATCCGCCGCACACGCCAGATCTGGCACGGGATTTTCGCCCCCTACAGCCCGCTAACCAGCGAGAAGGTGACGGATTATGTCAACGAAAACGTCAATGATCTGCGAAATACGCAATAGCATACCGCTCGCACCGCGCCATCTCGGCTATTTCGAGCGCAAATTACGCAATGATTTTCATGCCGCTATCCTGAAACTGTTCCGCGAGCGTGCCGCTTCGGGCATGACGAAGGCCGATCTCGCGCGCAAGCTCGACAAACGGCCCGAGCAGATCACGCGCTGGCTGTCGGCGCCGGGCAACTGGACCTTCGACACCGCCGCTGCTCTCGCACTTGCCATGGGCAGCCGCTTCGAGATCAGGGCCGTGCCGCTGGAAGATGCGCCACCGGGCAGCCGCCACCATCCGCTCGCGGGTTACATTCCGGGATCGGGGACTGGTGCCTCCGCTGGGCGCGAGGTGGATCCGGCGCCGACGCTTATACATTCAGGCAACCACCGCATCATCGATTTCGAGCGCGTCGACACAGCGACGACGGTGCAGGCATGAGCATGGATAGCGGAAAGGCGCTCGGCGCGGAGATTCCTGCATTCAGGCTGATCAATGCGGTTTTCTGCGAGGATATCCGCCGCGAGGATAATGGCAAGGACATGCTTCTGGGCGTTTATGGCGGCGATATCGTCATCGCTCGCTGCCCGATCCGCGTGGGTGTATCGCTCTGGCTGCAATATGTATCTGCGCCCGCGAAGGCGGGCGAGACGGGCATCCATCTGCGGCTGCGGTTCGAAGGGCATGACGAGCCCGTGAGCCAGATCGGCCTGCCCTTCATGGAAGAGGGCGAGACCACCCTCGCCCTGCGCGGCATGCCGGTCGCCATCAACGGCTCCGGCGTGCTGCTGCTGGAATATTGCCTTCCAGGTCAGGACTGGGTGGAGATCGCCCGCAAGCGCGTGACCTGTCCCGATCCTGCGGCGGAGGCGTCCTCCGGCGATGCCGGCGACACCTGATTCCGGCGCGGATCACCCGCCCCCGTCACGCGACGCGCGCCAGGCGTTCCACAGCCCCATCAGCACGCCATAGACCGGGGCTGCAATGGCGACGGAGGTGAGGACCTCGTTCGGCGTGTTGCCGAGAAGCAGCATGACCCCGCCATAGATCACGGCGAAGACCGCCGTGGAAATCAGATTGGTGCGCGAAAAGATGTAGGCCGTCATGCTCTCTCCTGAAATGATGTGTTTTCAGCCCGCGCCCTGCGCCGTGAGACCCTTGAAAAGAAAATTCTTGCCCGACTTGAAATCGTAATCGGGGTCCTCCCAGGCGACCATCTTGCCGGGGTTGAGCAGGCCCTGCGGGTCGGCCTCGCGCTTGAAGGCGAGCTGGGTCTCGTCGGTCTGTTTCATGCCGCCCTCTTCGAGGGTGTAGCGATGCGGGTTGAAGATCGGCGCGCCCATCTCCTCGTGGATCGCCATGATCTCCTCCAGCCGCTCCTCGCTTGAAAAGCGCACCAGCGGCAGGCCGAAACAGGTGACCTTGCCGTCGAATTTCACGAATTCGAGATGCGCCGGCACTTCCTCGCCGAAGCGCTCGTGAATGCGCTGCACCAGATCGATCTGGTTCGGGAAGGGGTAGAGCACTTGCAGATAGGTGATCGATGGGTCGTCCCGCAGCGCCCGCAGAGTGGTGTGGTTCCACGACAATTCGAAGACCGGGGGCAGGCCCTTGAGATCCTCCGCCGGGAGCTGATCATTGCGGAAAAGCAGCTGCGCCCCGCGATAGCGCTTTATGAAACCCGTGAGCGGCGCCGTCTGGAAATCGGCGACCATGATCAGCACCACATGCTGCTCGCGCGCGATGAATTTCCTGTGGCGCTTGAAATGATCATGCGCGATCGGCGCGGCGACGAGGCCGAGCTCCTTGATCAGGAGCCCGTCCTGCTCGCCGAGATCATTGGCGAACTGCGTGGCCGCGCGCAGATCCTCGAAGCCCACGATCACGTCCACCCAGTCATAGGCCGGGGTGAGCGGCATCTCGACCTCGGTGATGATGCCGTTGGTGCCATAGGCGTGCGAGACCTTGTGGATGTCGTCGCCGGTGAACTCGAGAATGCGCGGGCTTGCCTCCATCGTCGCCACCTTGAGGCGGATGATGTTGCCGGTATCGCGCAGCCCGCCCCAGCGGATCGAGCCGATCCCGCCCGAACCGCCGGCAATGAAGCCGCCGATCGAGGCGGTGTGGTAGGTCGATGGATGCAGCCGGATTTCCTGACGCGAATCGGCGCGGGTCTCCTTGTCGAGGGCAGCTATGACGGTGCCGGGCTCGGCCACGACCCGGCCATGGCCGATCTCGCGCACGGCGTTGAATTGCGACAAATCGAGCAGGATCCCGCCGGAAAGCGGCATGGCCTGGCCATAATTGCCGGTGCCGGTGCCGCGCGGCGTCACCGGGATCGCATGTTCATGGGCCGCCGCGAGCACCTGGAGGACCTGTTGCTCGGAAGCGGGCGAGACCACGATATCCGCAGTGACCGCGTCGAGCTGGCGCCTGAGCGTGGGGGAATACCAGAAGAAATCCCGGCTCTTCTGGCGCACCAGAGCGGGATTTTCCTCGATCTTCACGCCGTCGATACGCTTCTTGAAGGCTTCGATGTCGTAACGCGCGCTCATGGCTGATCCCTCCATATGGCCGATCCTTCCATCATGGGTCCCTTTCCGCTGCTGCCGCCTTCAGGCGATCATGTCGAGTTCGTCATAGGCGGGCGGCGTCGTCGCGATCGGGCGCCCGCCGAGCAGCACCATCCGGTCGCTCTGGGGCCGCGAGAGCAACTCGTTCATGGCGCGCGCGCGCAGGATCAGGAGATCGGCCGGATCACCGCTCTCGATGCGACCGGCCCGATCGAGATTCATCATCGTCGCCGGCGTGCCCGCAATGGCGCGCAGCCAGTCACCCTCGCCGTGATCGAGATGGGCGATGCGGGTGGCTTCGCGAAACACCTCGACCAGATCGAGATCGCCATAGGCATAGAACGGATCGCGGGTGTTGTCGGAGGCAAACATCACCGGGATGCCCGCCGTCCTGAATTCCTGCACCGGCGCCACCC
Organism: Saliniramus sp.; assembly: GCF_035311605.1. Classification (NCBI taxonomy): domain Bacteria; kingdom Pseudomonadati; phylum Pseudomonadota; class Alphaproteobacteria; order Hyphomicrobiales; family Salinarimonadaceae; genus Saliniramus; species Saliniramus sp. The sequence goes on along the minus strand of NZ_DATGCW010000281.1, from coordinate 1,960 downwards.
CGCGCCAGCGGGGCGTGCGCCCGGATGCGCGGTCCTGCAGATACATGTTGCACATGGGCAGGCTGACCACGGCGATGCCTGCCCGGGCCAGCTTGTCGATCAACCGGTCGAGATCGCCTTCCTCCATCAGCGAGGCCGAGCAGCAATGGCCGCACAGGATCCGGTTGGGGAAGCGATGGCGGATCGCGGCATCGGCCACGCGCTCCAGCGTCCGCGCATGGTGCGAATCGCTCTCGTCCACGTGCAGATCGAGATCGAGCCCGTGCCGGATTGCAGCCGCAAACAGCTTGTCGAGGGCGGCATCAGTGCGTGCATCGGGGGCATGGCCGGCGAAGGTCACGCCCCCGAGCTGGCCCTCGTAGCGCGCCGTGGTCTCGACCACCTGCGCGAATTCTTCCGCGTTTTCGAGAATATCGTCGAGGAGGAAGAGGGACGTGGCCTGCAGGGTGATCACGTCGCGCCAGGTTTCGCGCAGCTCCGCGAAGACTGGCCAGGAGATCGCCGTTTGCCTGCCGATGGAATCGAGATGGGTGCGGATCGCGCCGGTGCCGTGGGCGAGTGCGCAGCGCAGACCGAAATCCATGCGTCGCGCAAGATCCTGCGCATCCCAGTTGGCCTCGCGATCGTGCTGGGCCGTGTCGAGGGCCCCGGGGAAAGTGCCGTCGGGATTGGGGGCGCGGTTCCAGATGAAACCCTTGTCGAGATGGGTGTGGATATCGACGAGGCGCGGCATCACCAGCGCCCCGCGCGTATCGATTACCGGCAGATCGGATTCATGCGCGCTCGTGCCCGAGGGTGTCACGCCGAGGATGCGGCCATGCCGGATCACCAGGTCGACATGACACAGCCCGGCGGCATCCGGCTTCACACCTCCCGCCGAGAGCATGCAATGGGGCACGCGGGCATTGTCGAGGCGGTAATCACCGGTCGCCGGGATCGGCAGGAAGCCTGGTGCGTGATCATGCGCGTTCCTGTCATCGGCGGCCATGCCCGTCCTCCCGCATGCGGCTCGGTATTCACTTATCTTGCGATATCGCGCTTTCGTGCCAGCGCCGCAAGAGCATATGCGAGAAGGCGGACATGGCGAGGAAGATGATCACGCCGGTCAGCGAGAGCAGTACCAGAGCCGCGAACAGGCGCGGAATGTTGAGCCGGAACTGGCTCTCGATGATGCGATAGGCAAGCCCGGACCCCGCCCCGGCAGAGCCGGCGGCGATTTCGGCGACGACCGCGCCGATCAGGGCGAGCCCGCCGGCGATCTTCAGCCCGCCGAGAAAGTACGGCAGGGCAGCGGGGCCGCGCAGATAGTACAGCGCCTTGACGCGGATGATGAATGTGCCGAGCCAGCGCGGCGCCCATTTCGGGCGCGCCGAGCCGTAGAGATCGAACAGTTCGAGCAGGTTGCGGTCGACCGATTGCAGGCCGAGCGTCGTGTTCGACAGGATCGGGAAGAAGGCCACGATCCAGGCGCAGGTCAGCACCGCCGTCTCCTGCGGCATGTAGATCAGAAGCAGTGGCGCGATGGCGACCACCGGCGTGACCTGGAGCACCACCGCGTAAGGATAGAGCGAGTATTCGACCGCCCGCGACAGCGAGAGCAGCACGGCGAGCCCCACGCCGCCCATGATCGCAAGCGAGAGCCCGAGAAAGGTCGTCTCCAGCGTTTGCAACAGCGAACCGAAGAGCAAAGGCCAGTCGGCGATCATGGTCTCCATGATGCGGCTCGGCGCCGGCAGGATGTAATGCGGCACTTCGGCCACGCGCACATAGGTCTCCCAGCTCCAGACCACGATGGCGAATAACGCGAGCGGGAGGCCGATGCGCAGGACGAGGGTGAAATCGCGCCCGCGCCGGGGCGCATCATCGGAGGCCGTCAGTGCGAGGGTGGCGCTGTCGGCGGGCTGCGTTGCCGGATCGGCGGCCGGATTGCTGGTCTGCGCGTTCATCACGGCCCTCACAG
>NZ_DATGCW010000280.1:0-5935 GCF_035311605.1 Saliniramus sp. | reverse complement strand
GTCGCCGCCCGTCGAAGGGTTTCGCGCGCCCCAGCGTCTCGGCGGCATCGAAGAGTTCGTCGAGGCTGCCGACACGCAGGAGCCCCGCGCGGCGGAATGCAGCATCAAGCACCGCATCCGGGCGCGCCAGGGCGGCGGTATGGGTCGCGGGTGCGTCCTGCGCATCGCTGCCATGGCGTGGCTTGACTATCACCACCGGTTTGACCCGTGCCGCCGCACGCGCCGCCGACATGAACTTGCGCGGCGCCGAGAGTTTTTCGACATGCAAGAGAATGGCCCGGCTATGGCGATCCGTGGCGAAATGATCGAGCAGATCGCCGATATCGACGTCGCGCTTGTCGCCGACGGAGACGATTGCCGAGAAGCCGAGATTGCGCCGTGCCCCCCATTCCAGCATCCCCGCCGCGATCGCGCCCGACTGGGTGACGAGCGCGAGATCGCCCGCTGCCGGCTTGCGCCGGGCGAAGCCGATATCGAGGCCGATGCGCGGCATGATCACGCCGAAGGAATTGGGTCCCACCAGCCGCAACCCGTGACGGCGCGCGATCGCTGCTGCTTTCGCGCCGTTCGAGCCCGGTCCGCGATCATCCTCGGCGGCGATGATCACGGCCGCAGCGACGCCGCGCCGGCCCGCTTCCTCGAGGATCTCCGGCCAGTATCGTCCCGGGGCGGTGATCACCACGAGATCGGGGACGAAATCGAGGGAAGCCAGATCGGGCAGGCAGGGCTCGCCGTCGATTTCGCCGTAGCGCGGATTGATGCAGGCGATCCGCCCGGCAAAACCGCCGGCACGCAGGTTGTCGAGGGCGGCCCTCCCGAGCCCGCCCGCCCGGGGGCTCGCGCCGACGAGTGCGATCGAGGCGGGGTTGAAGACCTTGTCGAGACGGTAAGTGCTCATCGCAGCGCATTCCTGGACGGGGTCGGCGTCGATGTGAACAGGTCATGCGGCACGGCACATGACCGATAGAATACCTATGGTGATCAACGCAGCGATACCCGGATATTCGCCCGACTGCGGCGATCGGACGCTGTTACGGTGCAAAACGCGGCGGGCGGCTGCCGTCGGTATCGTCGATCGCGTAACGCTGTGCGAGATCGGCGGCGTGCACGACCCGACCGGCATGAGCGGCGGCGTCGCCCTGCGCCAGCAACGCAGCGATGCCGCGCCCGAGATAAAGCGGGCTCTCGCCTTCATCGTCGCGCATCCCCGCCTCCATTGCCCGCTCCGTGCGCACCCGCCCCGGGGCGAGGGCGAGCGCGGTGACGCCCGTTTCCGCGAGATCCTGCGCGCAGGCATAAGCGAGCCGCGCCACGCTCGCCTTGGCGATGTCGTAGGTGAGATCGCCGAGGTAGCCGGAATCGGGATCGAAGGTGACGAAACCGATCACGCCGGCGCGGGCGGCCACCATGGCCGGTGTCACCGCATGGGCAAGCACCAATGCCGCATAGAGCCCGGTCTCCATGGCGGGCGCGAACCGCGTCAGCGGGCGGCGCCAATAGGGATCGCCCCAGCGCGTGCCGTCATCGTAACGCTCGCCGTCGAAGCCCTCATTGCCGCCCCAGACGGCGCAGATTGCGACATCGATGCGCCCGAAGCGGCGCAGGCACCAGGCGGTGAGCCCGTCCACGTCACGGGGATCGGTGTGGTCGCACCTGTAGGGATAGGCGCTCCCGCCCGCCGCGATGATCGTGCGGGCGGTGTCCTCGATGGTTTCGCGCCGCGCTTCGGTGATGCGCCCACCCTCGCTCGAGCGCGCCGTCACCACCACACGCATCCCCGCCGCGCCGAGGGCAAGCGCGATGCCGCGCCCCACCCCGCGCGAGGCCCCGGCCACGATCGCGACGGGGGCGGGTTCGGGCGAGGATGCTGTGCGCTGCGAATCGGCGTCCGGGGCTTTTTCCATGCCGGGACGGTAGCCGGCGGGCGCACGAGCCGCAACGGAACACCCGCGCCCGGCGCCGTGTTGATGCAGTCCGATCAAGGGAGTGCGATCATGCCGAAGCTCGAACGGATCCTCGAAACCGTCCTCTATGTGAAGGATCTGGAGCGTGCTGCAGCCTTCTACGAGGAATTCATGGAGTTGCCCGTGCTGTTCTCCGACCAGCGCATGCGGGCCTTCGATGTCGGCGGCAACGGCACGCTCCTGCTCTTCGTCACCGGCCAGTCCCTGCGCCCGGTCGAGACGCCGATGGGCACGATCCCGCCGCATGACGGGGAGGGCCCGGCCCATATTGCCTTCTCCATCGCCAAGGCCGAACTCAAGGCCTGGGAAAAGCATCTCGACAAGGGCGGTATCGCCGTCGAGAGCCGGATGGAATGGCCGCGCGGGGGCATCAGCATCTATTTCCGCGACCCGGACGGGCATCTTCTCGAACTGGCCACGCCTGGCCTGTGGAAGGGTTACTGACGAACACGTCTGCGTCAAACCCGCACGCGGGCAACGATTTGGCTGATCTGAGCGTTAGCTTATTGTGAGAGGCTCCGTAGGGCTACGCTATCGAGGAGAGTATTCCGCGTGTTAGGTTTCTGGCCATGAATGACCGGCACGAAAACCCGTTCGACATGATCGCGGAGGACACCGCCCCGCGCGGTGGCATTCTCACCAGGCTGCGTGGGGCGCCGCGTATCGTCTTCGCGGTGATCTGCCTGCTGGTCGGGCTGGGCATCGCGGTTGCCGATGAATTGCTGCGCGATGTCGAGCGCGAGGCCGAGCGGGCGCAGGACATTGCGCTCGAGGACGCCACCCCGCTCGACATCAGCCGCGCTGTCATCGCCGATCTAGAGGGCGGGATCGGCCCCGCCGTCACCATGCTGATCGAGGAGGGGCTCGAAGAGGCGCGCAATCTCGGCGATGCCATGCTGGTCATCCGCATGAACACGCCGGGCGGGCTCGATTCCTCCACCCGGGACATCATCCGCCTGATCCTCGCCAGCGATGTACCGGTGATGACCTATGTGGCGCCTAGCGGCGCGCGGGCAGCGAGTGCGGGTACCTATATCCTGTATGCGAGCCACGTGGCGGTGATGGCGCCCTCGACCAATCTCGGGGCGGCCACGCCGGTCCAGATGGGCGGCGGTGGCCTGGGTGGTGGCGGTGAAGACGAGGACGGCTCCGAAGATCCCATGACGCGCAAGGTCGTCAACGATTCCGTTGCGTTCATCCGGGGGCTCGCGGAATTGCGCGGGCGCAATGCCGACTGGGCCGAGGAGGCGGTGCGCGAGGGTGCGAGCATCACCTCCAGCGTCGCGATCGAGCAGAATGTCGCCGATTACATCGCCGATGATCTGCGCGCGGCGATCGACGGGGCTGACGGACGCGTCGTCAACCTGCCGCGCGGGAGCGTCGTTCTGGAGAGCGCCGGGGCCGAAATCGTGCCATTCGAGCCGAACTTCATGACGCGTGTTCTCGGGGTGATCACCAATCCCAATGTCGCCTACATCCTGATGCTGATCGGGATTTACGGACTGATCTTCGAATTCGCCAATCCCGGCATTGTGTTTTCCGGCGTGATCGGTGCGATCTCGCTCATTCTCGGACTGTTCGCCCTGAATCTCCTGCCGGTCAACTATGCCGCCTTCGCGCTGGTGGGTCTGGGGGTGGCGCTGATGATCGCGGAGGTTTTCTCGCCATCCTTCGGGATCATGGGGATTGGCGGCGCCGTCGCCTTCGCCCTCGGTTCGATGATGATCTTCGACGGTGAGGTGCCCGGTTTCGAACTCGATATCAGCGTCGTGGTCGCCGCGACCGCCGTTACCGGGCTGATCATCTTCATCGCGCTGACCACCGCCTTGCGCTCCTTTCGCGCGCGAACCGTCAGCGGTGACCAGGGCTTGCAGGACGAAACCGGCACGGTTCTGAGCTGGTCGGGCCGCAAGGGCGAAATCATGATTCACAGCGAGCGCTGGCATGCGGTTGCCGACGAAGCCCTCACCCCCGGTGACACGGTACGCGTGCTCTCCCGCGAGGGCCTCGATCTGCGCGTCGCACCCGTAGCGCAAGCCGGATCCGACGCAAGCGCACCCGGGATTCGAACGACCTGAATGTGAACGACCTGAATTCGAATGTCCTGAGGAGGACCCAGATGCCGATCGATTTCGCCGCCTATATCCTTCTCGCCGTGCTGGTCATCATCGTGATCGGCTCTGCAATCAAGATCATGCGTGAATACGAGCGCGCCGTGGTCTTCACCCTCGGTCGCTTCACCGGCGTGAAGGGCCCGGGTCTGATCATCATCATTCCCATCATCCAGCAGATCGTGCGGGTCGATATGCGTACCGTGACCCTCGACGTGCCGAGTCAGGACGTGATCTCACGCGACAATGTATCGGTGAAGGTCAATGCGGTGATCTATTTCCGCGTCGTCGATCCCGACCGCGCCATCATCCAGGTCGAGAATTTCATGGTTGCGACGAGCCAGCTGGCCCAGACGACGCTGCGTTCGGTGCTCGGCAAGCACGATCTCGACGAGATGCTGTCCGAGCGCGACAAGCTCAACGAGGATATCCAGGAAATTCTCGACAAGCAGACTGATTCCTGGGGCATCAAGGTCGCCAATGTCGAGATCAAGCACGTCGATATCGACGAGAGCATGGTGCGCGCCATCGCCCGGCAGGCCGAGGCCGAGCGCAACCGCCGCGCCCGCATCATCAACGCCGAGGGTGAATCCCAGGCGGCCGAAAAACTTGTCGATGCCGCCAAGCTGCTCGGCACGGCGCCCGAAGCCATGCAGCTTCGCCTGCTCAACACGCTCTACGACATTGCCGGTGACAAGAACTCGACCATCGTCTTCCCCGTTCCCATCGACATGCTCAAGGGCATCTTCGGCGAGAATGCCAACATCCCCGGGCCCTTCGTCGCGGGTGGCGACCAGACCGGCCAGCCGGCCCGCCCTGCGCCTGCATCCGCCGGCACCGCACCGGGTGAGGCCAGTGCGACCAAGAGCGGCTGATCGCCCGCGCCGCCATTGCGATACTCCTGCGGCAAGCGGGATCGGGCAAAGCCCCGATCCCGCTTTTCATTTGTGCCGCCGCCTGCGCCGGCCCGGTATGGCGACGCGGCGGGGCGGTGGTGCTAGCATCACGCAAAGGCCGATGAAAGGCATGATCAGGGGAGGTCACATGATCCGCTATCTCAAGGAAGGCGCAGCCGCAGAGGCGCTGGCCGCCGCAGACAAGAAAACCCGCCAGATTGTCGAGGCGATTCTGGAGGATATCGAGACGCGCGGCGACGAAGCCGTGCGCGAATATTCGCGCAAGTTCGACAAATGGGACCCGCCGCAATTCCGTCTCAGCGAGGCCGAGATCGACGCGGCCATCGCCGAGGTGCCCGCGCAGGCGATCGAGGATATTCGCGTGGCCCGTGAGCAGGTCAAGCGTTTCGCCGAGGCCCAGCGCGCGAGCTTGCAGGATCTCGAGATCGAGACGTTGCCGGGCGTGGTGCTCGGTCATCGCCATGTTCCGATGGATTCGGTGGGCTGCTATGTGCCCGGTGGCAAATACCCGCTGATCGCCTCGGCGCTGATGTCGATCGTCACCGCGAAGGTTGCAGGCGTGCGCCGCGTCGCGGCTGCGGCACCGCCGCACGGGGGCAAGCCGAATCCGTATGTGATCGCCGCGATGACCATGGCCGGGGCCGATGAGATCTACGCTTTCGGCGGCGTCCAGGCCATGGCGGCGCTCGCCATCGGCACGCAGGACATCGCCCCCGTCGACATGCTGGTCGGCGCCGGCAACGCCTTCGTGGCCGAGGCCAAGCGCCAGCTCTTCGGCCGGGTGGGGATCGATCTGCTCGCCGGCCCGACAGAAACCCTCGTCATTGCCGACGATTCATGTGATGCGCAGACCTGCGCCACCGATCTCCTTGGTCAGGCCGAACACGGCCCGACCTCACCCGCAGCGATGATCACCGACAGCGAGGAGCTTGCCCGCGCCACC
>NZ_DATGCW010000279.1:0-6762 GCF_035311605.1 Saliniramus sp. | reverse complement strand
GCCGGTAAACAGCCAGCCGTCGCGCAGGGTCTTCGCGGTTGCTTTCTCATCCTGCCAGTAGCCCGGCATGACAGGTGCACCGCGGCAGATGATTTCCCCGGCCTCGCCCGGCGGCAGGACGCGACCCGTCTCGTCCGCGATGGCGACTTCGACATTGCCATAGGCGACACCCGCCGTGGCGAGGCGCTCGCGCCAGCGCGGGTGATGGCGATCGCCGATCTCCTCGCGGCTGAGCCGGGTGATGGTCATCGGGCTCTCGCCCTGGCCGTAGATCTGCGCGAAGCAGGGACCGAACCGGTCGAGGGCACGCACGGCATCCTCGACATACATCGGCGCGCCGCCATAAACGATGGTACGGAAGGCTGAAGGATCCGCCTCTTCGCGCGCGGCGGTGAGGCGCTTGACCATGGTCGGCGCGGCAAACATCGAGGCGTTGCGCCAATGGGCGGCGAGCGCAAAGATCTCGCCGGCCTCGAAGCCGCCGGATTCCGGCGCCACTGCGACGCCGCGCCCGAGCACATGCGCCATGATGTAGAGCCCCGCGCCATGGCTCATCGGGGCGGCGAGCAGCGTGACATCGCCGGCGCGCACCGGATCGACCTCCGCCGCATAGGCATAGCTCGCTGCGATCAGATTGTCATGGGTGAGCATCGCCCCCTTGGGGCGCCCCGTGGTGCCACTGGTGAAGAACAGCCAGGCGAGCTCGCTCCCCGCCACCGGCATGCAGGGGATTGGATCGGCCTCGAAGATCCGCGCATAGTCAGCGCCACCGATCCGCACCATCGCTTCGAGCGACGCCGGCGCGTGCGTTGCAACGGCGTCGCCGAGATCATCACCCGCGATGCAGATTTGGGCGCCGGAGCGCTCCAGGATATAGCCGATCTCGGCACCGTGCAGTTTGGCATTGACCGGCACGCAGGCACAGCCCGCCCACCAGCTTCCCCACAGGACTTCGAGAAATTGCGGGCAGTTCTTTGTCACCAGCGCGACGCGGTCACCGGGCACGAGACCGTAGCGGTCACGCAGGGCGCTTGCGAAACGCGCCGCGCGACCGGCCAGCGTTGCGTAATCCATCGCGACGCGCATGCCGAGCGCCACTGCAGGGGCGTCGGGGTTGGAGCGTCCGGCCTGTTCGAGCCAGCTGGCGATATTCATGACGTCTTGCTTCTTGCGCGTTGTGATCGGGCGTCTTCGTACGCGCCTTACGCAGCGTTCAGCCAGGACAGGCGCACGGGGAAGCCCTCACCTTCGAGCAGCGAGACGGTTTCGTAAAGGGGCAGCCCCACCACATTGGGATAGGATCCCACGAGCCGTACGACGAAACTGCCGCCCAGCCCCTGAATCGCATAACCGCCAGCCTTGCCGCGCCATTCACCTGAAGCGAGATAGCTTTCGATTTCCTCGGGCGATAACCGCTTGAAGCGCACCCGCGATTCGACCAGCCGCTCTCGCCGATTTCCCTTTGGCGTGATCACGCTCACGCCGGTATAGACGCGGTGCTGACGGCCCGAGAGCAGGCGCAGGCAGGCGGCGGCTTCGTCCATCGTCTCCGTCTTGGGCAGGATCCGCCGGCCCAGCGCGACGACGGTATCGGCGGCGACGACGAAGCAACGCCCAAGCGCTTCGTCCTTCTCCGCCACGCGCCGCGCGGCCTGCGCCTTGAGACGCGCCAGCCGTCGGGCCAGATCACGTGGCGTTTCTGTCTTCTCCGGGGTTTCGTCGACATCGGCGGGCATCAGCGCATCGGGCTCGATCCCGACCTGCTGCAACAATGCCAGCCGGCGCGGCGAAGCCGAAGCCAGAACCAGCCTCGGTCGCCAGTCCTTATCCTGATCCTTGAACGACAGCACCACAAACCCCGCTTAAAGAACGCATCCCGGCCCGATCGCGCGCGACGGTAAACGATGCGCCGGCCAAATGGAATGCACCATCCGCCACAAGCGCACGCTCACCGCGTCGCGGAGTCTTGTCGTGCAGTGAACAACCTTTCCGAGCGCAACCGTCGACAAATCCGGCGCGGCACTGTAACGATCTATCATAGAATAGAACGAAAGATTCGCGCGACATGTTTGGTCCGGACATCCTCGCCAGAACACTTTCACGCCCAACCCGGCGAGATCGTTACGAAAACGATTGGCAATACCATTCCCGCAGCGACCATCACTCGAAAGTCGCATGCTGGGGTATCGTATTCGACATGCTGTGTCACTGCCCCCTGCTGCGCCGTCAGATCGCCGACGGTCGCGTCGCATTCGGGATCAACCACGAAATGCGCGACTTCAGCAACGATCGTAAGAAGGACCTCGACCTCGTCCTGTGTACACCCTCAGGCGCAGCCCGGCATGGTCGGGCCGGTACGCTGGCAGACATGGTTGCCGAGTACCACATTACCTTGTCCGAAGACGAGCAGGAAGCGCTTCGTCAGTTGCCGTCCCTGAAGCGTGCTCCAGTCGGGTCGGTCCTCATGGCACTCGAAGCAAAAGCCTGCATGACGGCCCACCAACGTGCGTTGCCCCGGCTCTACGACGAGTTGAACTCCTCGCATCTGACGGTTCACGGCGCGAGCGATCAGGCGATCGCGGCGGGCTTCGTCATGGTAAACATCGCCGAGCGCTACCTCAGCCCCGACCTCAACAAGAAGCATCGCCAGATGGACCCGGAATGGAGCACCCATCGGCAACCCAAAGACGCGCAAATCACCGTCGACAAGGTTGCGCAGCTTCCGCGTCGCAGCAAAACTGGTGATCAAGGCTACGATGCGCTGGCGATCGTCGTCGTTTCATGCGCAAATGACGGCTCGCCGGTGACGCTGTTCAACCGCGCGCCTGCTCCGCAACCGGGCGGCAACTATCACTACGCGGCTATGATCGATCGTCTGGCAGCAATTTACGCGACGCGCTTCAAGGATCTCTGACAGCCGCAGCGAAAGTCCCTGCAGAACGCGTCCGGCAAGCGCCCGCCGCCCGTCATTCTGCGGCGATGGTGAGAACGGACCGCTGCGTGCCCGCAATTTCCATCGTATCAAGATGCCGATCCAGAGCATCGATGAAACCCGGCGGAAACCGCAATGTGCTTTTTCGCGTGCGCGAGAGGAAGCCGCGCGTCGCACGCTCGGAAAGGGGTTTGCCAGGATACTGCAGGAAGCGTGTGAGCGGATCCCGCGCTCGAAATTCCGGAAACGTCGAAATAGCTACAGCCTTTCTGACAGACCCATCGAAGCGCGCAGCCTTCGGCCAGCGACCATCTTTCGGCAACGCCTGATCACGTGAAGGGTCGAAGCTTCCCGGGGCACCGAGCCGGTGACCGAGCCACTCTGCCACGGGAACCGTGACCGCATTACCCACGAGCGACCAGCGCAACGAAGCCCGCCCGGTATTCTCGGCAGGCTGCGTCCAATCTGCTGCGAAGCCCTGCAGCCGCTCGGCATCCCGAATGTCCGGTGTAACGACGCCACCATCGGGGAGCAATATGGCCGGCGGAGACGCGATACCGACGGTCGAACCGTTCTTTAGGGTAGGAATTGCATCCCGCGCCCAACCGAGGCCCCGCACCCCTTCGGTCCAGTAGAAGCCGTGGGCATGCGTGCCGAGCGTCGTCTCCAGAGCCGGGGGCGTGACTTCATCCGCAAAAAGGACACCCGACGGATCAACATCTGTTTTTGTCGCCAGAAAGATTACGCGCTCGCGGCGCTGTGGCAAGAATGCTAGCGAATTCACAACACGATAGGCCCAACGGTAGCCACGCTCCTCGAAAGCCTCAATGAGCGTGCGTAGCGCGCGGCCCTTGTCGAGATGTAGCATAAACGAGACGTTCTCCAGCACCACCCATGGAACCGGCCGCTGATCGAGAAGGCGAAAGATATGGCCGACGAGCCCGGAACGTGTTCCGGAAATTCCGACCGTCCGCCCCGCTTGGCTCAAGTCCTGACATGGAAATCCCGCCGCAATGATTTCCGTATCGGCAGGAAGCGCATGAATGCTCGCAATATCGCCAGAAAGCGGAATCTCGGGATAGCGCGCTTCCAAGACGGATCGGGCAGGTTGCCAGATTTCGGATAGCATCACCGCCTCGTGCCCCGCCGCAGCGAGGCCGGCCTCCAAGCCACCGATACCGGCAAATAAACCTGCGACCTTCATCCGACGCCTCACACTAGAATCACCAATGCCACTTTCGGACGAAATGCCAAGAATGAAAAGACTAAATCAACAAGCCTTGTTCTTTTATTGTTCACCATCGGCAATGACGAGCGGTCACCGCACCGCAGGGGCGGCGCAATGGGCTCCACCGGCGGCCTGGCCGGAGCCGAGGGCTATGGGGGATGGCGCGGCGAAGGGGTTGAGCGGGGCGCTGACGCCGGAATCGAGGGCAAGGATGCCGAGCAGCAGGAACGCAACGGCGATCGCAACGGGGCGGCGACTCCAGAGGATTTTCATGCGCGCCCTCCTCGCTTCGGTGCGCCTTCGAAACCCAGCCGCGCGCGCAGCTTCACACCAAGAATCGAGCCGGCGAAGGCGGCGGCAAACCAGACCCAGCCATGCAGGCTGCCCGTCGAGATGCCGCTGAAAAAGGCCCCGACATTGCAGCCGAAGGCGAGGCGCGACGAATAGCCGAGCAGCAACCCTGCGACGATCGCCGCGATCCAGGCGATGGCGGGCAGCCGCGGGACCGGCTGCTCGAAACCGCGCCGCCAGGCGGCGACCAGCATCGCCCCGGAGATGATGCCGATATTGGTCAGCGACGTGACATCCGTAAGGAGACTCTGGCTCACGCGCTCCATATTGGCCGGCGCGCTCCAGAAGGGGGAGCCGGAGAGGTCTGCCCCCAAGGCCGTTGCCCCCTTCGCCGCCCACAGGCCGAGCCCGTAGACCACGCCCCAGGGCTGGCCGGCAATGACGAGATTGGCGATCGCGAGCACCGCGATGAACCCCGCCGCGAGCCAGAGCCGGCGCGGGATGCGGCGATGCTCCGGCTTTGCGCCACGAAGCGCGATAATCGCCACCAGGGCAAGCATCACGAGCGTCAGCGCGAGACCACCATAGGCGCCGAAGGCGTCGCCGAAGGCGATCACCGGCGCGGTGCCGAGCCCGGTCCACCAGTCGAGATGCCAAGCCCCGGCGAAGCTGCCGACGGCGAAGAAGGGCAGCGCCACGGCGCCCACCGCATTGCCGCTGCCCGCATTGACGAGCGTACCGGAGCCGCAGCCGAGCACGATCTGCATGGCGATGCCGAAGACGAAGGCGCCGCCGATCATGGCGAAGCCGACCGGCGCATGGGCCCCGATCAATTCACCGGAATGCGCCTCGATCAGCGGGATCGCGACAATCGCAACCGCGCCGATGGCAACGAGTTGCGCCACGAGCCCCGCGGGTTCGCGCCGCAGGATCAGCGCCCGCCACGGCCCGGCGAAGCCGAAGCGCAAGCCCTCCAGAACGATGCCGAAGCCGAGGCCGACCGCGAGCAGCAGGCCGTAACGCGCACCGGCAAGGGCCGCGACGGCGATCACTGCCGCAAGGCCCGCGAGCACAAGGAGGATGCGCCAGAAGAGACCGGCGCGCGGGGCGCCGGTCTCGCTGGTCGTGGTAGCGGCCAGGCTCGTCATCGGATCAGAACCAGCTCTTCACGGACATCCAGAGATGCTGGAGGCGGCCCGGGACATTGTCCATCGGCAGACCGGCCTGCGACCAGGCGACGACGGATTCGGGATAGAGCTTCACGTTCTCGATGCCGCCGAGTTCGCTCAGCGCGAACCAGTTCGTCGCAGCCCAATGGCCGGTATTGCAGAAGGAGACCAGCGCCTCGCCGTTATCGAGGCTGTTCTCGGCCACGAGCCGGCGCACGGTCTCTTGCTCGATCACGGCAGGGCCGGAACCGAACCAGTTCGCATGCGTGAACAGACGTGCCTGCGGCAGCGTACCCGGACGCGCGGCCGCGCCATGCGCCGTCTCGCCGTTGTAGAAAGCCTCCGGACGCGCATCGATCAGCGTGGCGCTCTCTTCGCCGTCGACGATGGCGCGGATGTCGTCGCGCGTGGCGATCCAGGCTTCACCGAGACTCACCGTGATCTCGCTCGGCTGCGGCGCAGGGCTGTCGGTAGCGAGCGCGAGTTCCTCAGCCGTCCATGCCTCGACGCCGCCATTGAGGATGGCGAGATTGTCGATACCGGCGGATTTCAGAGTCCAGTAAACACGCGCGGCAGCACCGAAATCGCTGATGCTGTCACCCTGATGGATCACCACGACGGGCCGCCCTTCCTCGACACCGAGGCTGCGGAAGAAATCCGTCAGCGCGGCATCGGAAAGCACCTCACCCGGGTTCGCCGCCGGCCCGCGCCAGCGCGCATAGGGCGCATGCACGGCGCCGGGGACATGCCCGGCTTCATAAACGCTGACCCCCTCCGACGCCTCGCCCTGACGGATATCGAGAAGCAGCGGATCAGCACCGCGCTTGAAAGCTGCGAGCTCAGCCGGGCTGACGAGCGGCGACAGCTGCGGGGCGGCGTGGGCCAGCGCGGCAAATCCGTGAATGCCGAAACCGGCGACGACAATGCCTGCGCCGAGCGCGGCGACGGAGCGTTGCATGATGGAAACCTCCTTTTTGCAATCCTTGTGCGGAGATAATCCATAAAATCATTATTGCAAGTATATTTTTATATTTCACACTATATTCAGTAATTTAGATCACCGCTGGCCTGCGGCATGGCTGCCATTGACCTCGCCGCCCCCCTGCCCCATTGATCCTGCCATCATCCGACCCGGACCGGCG
>NZ_DATGCW010000278.1:0-4491 GCF_035311605.1 Saliniramus sp. | reverse complement strand
AACACGCCGCGCTGCACTTCGCGCGGGCTTTTATCGTAGTAATAATCGAGCCCCGCCTCCCCGATCGCGACGCAGCGCGGATGTACCGACAGGCGCACCAGATCTGCAACCGGCACATCCGGCTCCTCGCCGGCATTGTGGGGATGGGTGCCGACGCTGAAGAAGATGCGCGGATCGCTTTCGGCGAGGGCGCGGTAGGTATCGTATTTCTTCACTCTCGTCGAGATCGTGACCATGCGCCCCACACCCGCCGCCGCCGCGCGGGCGAGCACTCCGGGCAGGTCCTCGGCGAATTCCGGAAAATCGAGATGGCAATGGCTGTCGACGATCATGGGCAGCTCACGAGGCTTCCGGCTCGATGAAACGGGGGAAGACCGGCTGCGGCGCCGGGAGCGCTGCGCCAGGCGCAAGACGACCGCCCTCCCCGATCGCCGCAACGAGGCGCTGCTCTGGGGAAACCGCGAGCAAATCCAAAAATTTAGATGCGGAATCCGGAATGAAGGGTTGAACCAGGATTCCGACGATCCGCAGCACTTCCGCCGTGACATAGAGCACGGTGCCCATCCGCGCAGGGTCGCTCTTGCGCAGGGCCCAGGGCTCCTGTGAAGCGAAATAGCGGTTGGCCTCGCCGACCACGGCCCAGATCTCGGCGAGCGCCTGGTGCAGGGCGAAATCCTCCATCGCCCCCCTCACCTTCTCCGGCAAGGCCTCGGCCTGGCCGAGCATGGCGCGGTCGGCCTCGCTGAAGGCGCCGGGCTCGGGAACCGCCGCAGCGCAATGCTTGGCGATCATCGAGAGCGAGCGTTGCGCCAGATTGCCGAGATCATTGGCGAGATCCGCATTGATGCGGTTGACGATGGCCTCGTGCGAATAGTTCCCGTCCTGGCCGAAGGGCACTTCGCGCATGAAGAAATAGCGCAGCGGGTCGACGCCGTAGGTGTCGGTCAGGGCGAAGGGATCGATGACGTTGCCGACCGATTTCGACATCTTCTCCCCGCGATTGAAGAGAAAACCGTGGCCATAGACGCGTTTGGGCAGAGGCAGGCCGGCGGACATCAGGAATGCTGGCCAGTAGACGGTATGGAAGCGCACGATATCCTTGCCGATGATGTGCACATCCGCCGGCCAGTAGCGCCAGCGCGGACCGCTCTCGTCGGGGAAGCCGCAGCCGGTGACGTAATTGTTGAGCGCATCAACCCAGACATACATCACGTGCTTGGGGTCACCCGGCACGGGCAGTCCCCAGTCGAAGGTGGTGCGGCTGATCGAGAGATCCTGCAACCCGCGCTTGACGAAGGAGACGACCTCGTTGCGGCGCGTGTCGGGGCCGATGAATTCCGGATGCTCCGCGTAATGCGCCAGCAGGCGGTCCTGATAGGCGGAAAGGCGAAAGAAGTAGCTCTCTTCCGCAACCCATTCCACCGGCGCTCCGGTCGGCGCGAGGCGGCTGCCGTCGGGCTGAAGCGTGAGTTCGCCCTCGTCGAAATAGGCCTCGTCGCGTACCGAGTACCAGCCCTCGTATTTCGAGAGATAGATGTCGCCGGAATCCTGCATTCGCTTCCACAACTCGTGCGTGGAGGGCAGGTGATCGGGGTCCGTGGTGCGGATGAAACGGTCGAAAGAGCAGTTCAGCCTCTCACCCATCGCCTCGAATTGCGGGGCGAGCCCGTCCACGAATTCCTTGGGTGAGACGCCGTTCTTGCGCGCCGTCTGCTGCACCTTGAGGCCGTGCTCGTCCGTCCCTGTCATGAAGAAGACGTCATAGCCGTCGATTCGCTTGAACCGCGCGATGGCATCAGCCGCAACGACCTCGTAGGCATGGCCGATATGGGGCGCGCCATTGGGATAGGAAATCGCGGTGGTGATATAGTACGTCTTCGCAGCCATCCGGCGCAACCTCTTGAAGAGACGGGCAAACGATCTCATTCAAGCGCCCGGACGGCGCCGGCGAGATCGCCGAACATGGTGAGCACGAGCGGGCGACGGTCGAGATTGTAGATATCAGCCTCCCGCGCCGCGCGGGCGATCTTGTCACATACCTCGACCAGCGGCGCAAGCCGCCTCGCGCCGGCATGCGCATGGCGATGAAGGAGTTCCGAGACCCAGCTCTGCAACGTTTCCAGCGCCAGCGCGAACTCTTCTTCGGCCCCTTTGCGGGCCATTTTTTCCGCGAAGGCGAGCACGCGCCCGGTATCCTCGCGCGGCAGATCCGCCAGCAATTGCTCCATCGTCTCCACGGTCTCGCGCTTGGCCGGATCGAGGAGTTCGAAGGCGCGCCGCGCCGAGCCCTCCGCCCGGTTCACGGCGGCGGCGATCGCCTCGGGCCCATCCGCCACCGTATCAATCGATTCGAGCACGTGGGTCAGATCCGAGGGCGAAAGCGGCGCCAGATCAAGCCGGCGGCAGCGCGAGCGGATAGTCGGCAGAACCCGGCGCGGCTCATGGGCAAGGATCAGAAAGAGCGAGCGCGGGGGTGGCTCCTCCACCATCTTCAGGAGGGCATTGGCGCTGGGTGGGGTCAGATCCTCGGCGCTGTCGACGATGCAGATGCGGTAGCCGGCAGCCGCGGCGGTGGAGCCGAACAGATGCAGGGCCTTTCGGACCTGTTCGACCGGGATCGTCGTTGTTGCAGCCTTCTTGTCCGTAGCGGCGAGCCGCCGCAGGATGAAGAGATCGGGATGCGACAGGGCCGCAACCTGCCGCGCTGCCGGATGGTCAGGGCTTATGGCGAGGTCATCGGCGGCGCGCTCGGGTGCATGACCATAAGCGAGCACGAAACGCGCGATCCGATAGGCGAGCGTGGCCTTGCCGATCCCCTGCATGCCGCCGATCAGCCAGGCATGATGCAGGCGCCCGCTGCGAAATCCGGTGAGAAAGGCACGCTCTGCGGCCTCCTGGCCGAACAGCACGGAGCGGTGGCGCGGATGCGGGGCGCCGGAGAGTTGATCTGGTTCGATTGCTTGCGGCATAATTTTTATTTTGCAGTGGCTTGCGTGGCGATATTCAACTCTTGCGCGAACTCATCCTTGATGCATTGCCAGATGGCGAATTCCACCTCTTCGGCGTCACGATCAGCAGCGATCAACCGGCAGCGCTGCGGATCTGACTTCGCCAGGGACTGAAAAGCCTCGCGTAGGCGTTTGTGAAAATTCAGACTCTCAGCCTCGAAGCGATCCGCCTTCTGATCCGGTCGGCCGCGCCGCGCATTGGCGCGCGCAAGCCCGGTCTCGGCCGGCAGATCGAGAATGAGCGTGAGGTCGGGCCGCGTCTCGCCGACGACGACGCGTTCCAGCGCTGCGAGCTCCACATCATCGATCTCGCCCAGCGCGCCCTGGTAGGCACGGGTGGAATCGGAAAAGCGGTCACACAGCACGATATCGCCGCGTGCGAGCGCCGGACGGATCGTCTGTGCGAGATGATCGAGGCGCGCGGCGGAGAACATCAGCGCCTCGGCGAAAGGCCCGAACGGCTTGCCCTCACCCGCCAGGATCGCCTCGCGTATCCGCTCGGCATAAGGCGATCCGCCGGGCTCGCGGGTGACCACCACACGCTGACCGAGTGCCTCAAGCCGTGCGGCAAGGCGCCTTATCTGCGTCGACTTGCCGGCCCCCTCCCCGCCTTCCAGCGTGATGAACAGCCCGCTCATCCGTTCTCGCTTCCGAAGATTGCCCGTCGCACGGCCCCGGCGCCGAGCTCCCACAGCGCATCGAGCGCCCGCTGCGAGAGCGTTCCCGGCTCCACATCCTGCGCGGCCCGCAGGGGCATTTCGAGGGCGAGCGCATCACCGCGCATCACGCGCAGCACTGCAACCTCGTCTCCAGCGCGCACCGGCACAGCCAGCGGCCCGCGATAGACGATCTGCGCTGAAAGGCGCTCATCCGTGCCGCGCGGCAGAAGCACGCGCACGTCCCGACTGGCGATAAGGGGGACATAGTTGATCTCGCCACCATAAACGCGCGCACTGCCGACTTCGTCACCGGCCGCGAACAGCGTGCGCGGTTCAAAGGCGCGAAAGCCCCATTCCAGCAGACGCCGCGCCGCCAGCGCGCGGTCGCGAGCATTCTCGAGACCGTTGACGACCACGATCAGCCGCTGGTCGAGTTGTACTGCAGAACCGACCAGCCCGTAGCCCGCTTCGGAGAGAAACCCGGTCTTCACGCCATCCGCGCCGATCCCCATGGTGAGCAAGGGGTTGCGGTTGCGCTGGCGAATGTCGTTCCAGACGAATTCCTCTTCGCCGTAGAGTGCGTAGATCTCCGGCGATGTCTCGATGAAATGCCGCGTCAGCAAAGCGAGTTCGCGTGCGGTCGTGACCTGATCGGGATCGTGGTAGCCGGTCGCGTTCGTGAAGAAGCTCTGTGTCAGCCCGAGTTTGCGGGCGCGCTGCGTCATCATTCGCCCGAAAGCGCCCTCGGACCCGGCAATCGTCTCTGCGGCGGCGATAGCGGCATCGTTACCCGAATGGATGATGATGCCGCGCAGGAGGTCCCA
>NZ_DATGCW010000277.1:0-18595 GCF_035311605.1 Saliniramus sp. | reverse complement strand
ATTGTTGAACAATTCGTCGATCAGCTCCATCAGGTCGTTGAGCTCCCTGAGCATCGCGAGGCGACGGTCCGGCGTCGCGATGAGCTGGCGCATGCTTTCGGTACCCGGCGGCGGCATGATGTTCTCGATCTGCTCGAGCTTCGCCATGATCTCGTTGAAGAGATCATCGCAATATCTGCTGCGCCGAGAGGCGCTGGGATCGAGCGGTTCGTCCATGCTGCCGACGGTCTTGGACTCGAACGAAGTGTTGCCGACGAGAGCCGACGCCCCGGTATCGGGAGCGGCCGCGGCGGCTTTGCCAGGAAGGCTGAACGCGGTTTCGGCTGCGCCCGGGCCGTGGTCCTTTTTATCCAGAGACGGCGTATCGAGCGGCTTCATGGCAAACATTATAATCATACTCCTTTTGAATATCTGAATTTATTCAAATCAGCGCACGTCACCCCCGCCCTTTGAAATGCAGGGCGCGGGCGCTATGCTGATCATCAACGGCGCGGATTCCGGAACCGCCCCAACCCCAGCCTTGATCCCTCCCCTGAGGGGAGGGAGACCGGTCACGCCTTCCATGATGGCGCCTCCCGCTCCGGCGGGGAGCAAACGAGGGTGCAAAGCGCGATGAAAGTCTGCAACGGCTTTATGGATTTTGCTGTCGCAAAACCCCTTCCGCAGCAGCCGGGATGAGGCGGAGCACGTCCGCTCCGATCGAGCGCAGGATGTGGCCAACCCCTTTCAGCCCTTCCCAGAGCACCCCGGCGAGGGACTGGACCTGCTCCCACAGATTCATGCGCATGGCCTCACGCAGACGCTCCAGCGTTTCGCGCATGCCGCGCACCTCCTCCATCGCGCTCGCCGGCAGGAAGTCGCCGCACTGGTGCTCTAGGGCGTTGAGGAGATCGTCGAGACGATCGAGGCTTTCTTCGACCACGGCGCGGTTATCAGGATTCGCGAACCAGCCCCGCAGGACCTCCGTGCCCTCGACCAGCAGGCGCAGGACCACGCCGTTCGCGATGGCGGCGGCCTCGTTATACATGTCGGTACAGGCCGCTTCCTGGGCGGCGCGCGGGAGGCGGCGATCGGGGCCCTGCTGCTTGAGGACGGCGCTCTCGTCGCGCGCGCCGGCCAGCGCCTCCAGGAAACCATTATCGGAGTTGTGCTTATCTCCGGGCTTTTCGCCATTCGGCATGGCCGAATTCGCAGCAATCATCGTCATGAGAAAACCAATCCTTCAAATTCAAGTTCGAAATAGCTTGAGACACGCCCTCCCCTTGGGAAAGGCGCGCTCATGATAATAGCAAAGAAGCGATACAGATATTCAGAACGCCGGTTGGTTCGCGGGCCCGCCACCGAGAAGCGGCGCAACCCTTTGGAGCCCCTCCCAGAGTGCGTGAGCAAGCCGCTCCAAGAGGTTCCAGTTGACTTGCGGCGCAATGCCGGACTGCGATTGATCCGCATCGAAGCCGAGCGCCCCGCGCATGGCATCGATGAGTTCCCGCAATCCGCGCAAATCACTCATTGCTGAATGAGGCAGGGCGTCACCGCAGAAATTGATCAACGCGTTGATCCGCAGGTCAAGGTCATCGATCTTTGCTTCCAAAGACGGATCGTCGCGCGCAAGAAGATCGAAAAGTGCGTTCACATCTCGCATGAGACGATTAAAGGCGTCGGCGCAGCGTGCCTCCATATCGCTTGGATCCCCCTGCTCGGACGAGGATGCAATGCGCGCTTCTTCCGGTGCCGCTGCGGCTGTTTTACCAAGATCGAGACTGAAGCCTTTATCCGCCGGAGCGAGGGAGGATTCGCCTCCCGCCGCGAGAGGATTGCTGATCGCGCCGATATTCATGATTGAAACCTCACAAAAATCACGGATTGAAAATGGGTCCGAATAAAATCGTTAACCATTTTTATTAACTAATTCTCTTTCAATGTCAATCAGGGATTGCGTATGAATTTTATTTATTCAATGCGCAAACTGATTGTGGAGCAGGTTCATGAGAAACGCCGCTGAGGCGCCGAGACCGGTGATCACCGCCCCGAGTACATCGCGCGCGCCTGCCGCCAAATCACGCATTGCTTCCATCAGTCGTTGGTAGCTCCCTTCAGCCAGTTCGCCGCCTTCCGTCATAAGATCGGCGCCGACATAGCCGCGCATCCGTTCGAAGGCGCCCCGCAAACGTCCGCATTCCGCCAGCTCTTCCGGCGAGAGGACATCCTGACAATCACGCTCGATCCGCTCCAGCAACGCCGCCACACGGGCCATGTGCCGCTGCAGAACCTCGCGGAAACCTGGATCGAGCAGCGCTGTGCGGCGCTGGATATCAGCCCAGGGATCCGTCGAATCCATCATCAGCATGTCCTGGACCTGCGCCATCTCGTGGATGAGTTCGCGCACACTCTGGCTACAGGAGACGCGGCGGAACTCCCCACTGACCGGATCGGTTTCCGGGCTCTGCTTCACCGGGCTGGCGCAGAAATCCCCCGGAAACGCAGAAAAGAACCCAACCTGCGGCAAAGATTTCAGACACGATGAAGAGAAATCAGATGAATTTGCAGAATTATCCACTAAACTACCGGAAACATTATTGTTTTTCTTAATTATCGTCTCTCTATTATCTTTCACTTCCTCAGTTTTTGAACTGAAACATTGAGTCTTATTACAATCAAAAAACATGTTTGATTTGCAAATTGACTGATCTTGATAATTTGTACAGACATTCGAAACGCTTGAATACATTCATATAACTCCAATTTCTGCAATGCGGTCGATTTAGCCGCACCACGGGCTAATGAAAAGCACAAAAAAGCACCAATTCGCCTTAAGATTCGGCAATTCAGATAAGACTACGGATCGACGAGGACAGTTTGCGGCGGATATTGGCACCGGCAGCCAGATCCTGGCGGGCCCGATTCAAACTTTTGGCCGGCTTGTCAGCGCCGTCCGTTCTCGTCACCATGGAGAAAACCAGACGCGTGCCCGCAAACGCGTCGAGACCGAAGGGATGGAACCGATGTCCGGGATAGCGCAAAGCGCCTATGCGAAGCTCTACGAAAGCTGGCAAGAGGATCCGGAGGCCTTCTGGGCCAAGGCCGCGCAGGCGATCGACTGGTACCAGCCGCCGGACCATGTCTTCGATGCAAAGGCCGGCGCCTATGGCCGCTGGTTCGAGGGCGCGACCTGCAATACCTGCCACAACGCGGTCGATCGCCACGTCGCGACGCGCGGGGAACAGCCGGCGCTGATCTATGACAGCCCGATGACCGGCTGCAAACGCGCCATCACTTATCGCGAATTGCGCGACGAGGTGGCCGCGCTGGCCGCTGTCCTGCAGGATCTCGGCGTCGACAAGGGCGACCGGGTGATCATCTACATGCCGATGATTCCCGAGGCCGTGATGGCGATGCTGGCCTGCGCGCGCATCGGCGCCATCCATTCCGTCGTCTTCGGCGGCTTTGCCGCAAAAGAGCTCGCTACCCGCATTGATGATGCCCATCCCAAGGCGATCCTCGCCGCCTCCTGCGGACTCGAACCCGGTCGCGTCATCAGCTACAAACCACTGCTCGACGGCGCCATTGAACTCGCGTCCAGCAAGCCGGAAGCCTGCCTCGTCTTCCAGCGCCCCGAGGGTGCAGCCACGCTGGACAAACCCTGGGATCACGACTGGCAGCAAGCCATGGCCAACGCGAAAGCAGCGGGTCGCGCCGCCGATTGCGTCCCCGTCGCCGCCACCGATCCGCTCTACGTGCTCTATACCTCCGGCACCACCGGCAAGCCCAAGGGTGTCGTGCGCGACAATGGCGGGCATATGGTCGCGCTGGCCTGGACCATGGAGAACCATTACGGCATCAAGCCCGGCGAGGCTTTCTGGGCGGCCTCCGATGTCGGCTGGGTGGTAGGCCATTCCTATATCGTCTACGCGCCACTGCTGCATGGCTGCGCCAGCATCATCTATGAAGGCAAACCCGTCGGCACGCCCGATGCCGGCGTCTTCTGGCGGGTGATCGCCGAGCATCAAGTGGTCGCCCTGTTCACTGCCCCCACCGCCTTCCGCGCCATCAAGAAGGAGGATCCACACGCGAAGCTGCTGGCAGATTACGATCTGTCGCATTTCCGCACGCTGTTCCTCGCCGGCGAGCGCGCCGATCCGGATACGGTGCAATGGGCCGAGCGCATACTCGGCGTGCCGGTGATCGATCACTGGTGGCAGACAGAGACCGGCTGGCCCATCGTCGGCAACCCGGTTGGCATCGGCATGTTGCCGGTGAAGCACGGCTCACCCTCGGTGCCGATGCCCGGCTACGATGTGCGTGTTCTCGACGAGGACGGCAAGGAGCTCGGGCCGAACGAAATGGGCGCTGTCGTCATCCGCCTGCCCTTGCCGCCGGGCGCCTTGCCGACACTGTGGCACGCGCCCGAGCGCTTCCATGAGAGCTATCTCGCAGCTTATCCGGGCTATTATTCGAGCTCTGATGCGGGCTTCAGGGACGAGGACGGCTATGTCTTCATCATGGGTCGCACCGATGACATCATCAACGTCGCCGGCCATCGTCTCTCAACGGGCGGCATGGAGGAAGTCCTCGCCGCGCACCCCGCCGTTGCGGAATGCGCCGTGATCGGGGTCAAGGATGCGCTCAAGGGCGAAGTGCCCTGCGGTTTCGTGGTGCTCAAATCAGGCATCATGGAGCCGATCGGGACCATCGAGAAGGAGCTCGTCGCGCTGGTCCGCGAGAAGATCGGCCCCGTCGCCGCCTTCAAGCTCGCCGTTACCGTGCCGCGCCTGCCCAAGACACGCTCGGGCAAGATCCTGCGCGCGACCATGAAGAAGATCGCCGATCGTGACGAATGGACACCACCCGCCACCATCGACGACCCGACCATTCTCGACGAGATCGGCGAAGCCCTGAAGAACAAGGGCGTGATCTGACCGGGGGAACAGGCGCTCGCGCTCAGTAGAAACTGCGCGGGCGCCCGACCACGGGCGGCCATTCGACGGCGCCGGTCTCGCGCATGCGCTCGATCGTGGCGCGCAGTTTGGTGCCGGTTTCCTCGCGCAGCATGCGCTCGGTGAGGATGAAGGCGGGGCCGGATACATTGACGACGTAGAGCGAACCGGTTTCGGGGGCGATCAGAGGAGCCGCGACGGCGTTGATCTCGCGGTTCCAGGCACCGAGTGCAATGCAGAAACCGGTCTGCTCGATTTCGCGCTGCGCCCGTTCGAGCTCCGCCTCGAGGCGCGGCCAGTCGTCACCCACCTGCTCGGCCAGCCCCGCGATCACGCCGGGCCGCTCTTCGGCATCGAGTGCGGCAACCATGGCGAGCCCCATGGCGGATTTCGCCAGCGGCAGATGAAATCCGATCTCGCGTGAGATGGTGATGCTCTGCCCGCGCCCGCGCCAGAGCTGCATGTAGACGCTGTTGAGCCCCTCGCGGATCCCCAGCGCCACATGCGCCTGCGTCGCGTTGGCGAGTTCCTGCAGGAACGGGCGCGCGATCTGGGCGAAGGAGTTCGAGCGGAAGAAGGACATGCCGAGCGCCAGCACGGCAGGACCGAGCTGATACTTGTCCCGGTCCTTGACGATGCGCAGGTAGTTCAGCTCGAGCAGCGTATGCGTCAGCCGCGAGACGGTCGGCTTGGGCAGCCCGGTGCGCCGGGCGATCTCCTGATTTCCGAGAACCTCGCTGGAACTCGTGAAGGCGCGCAGCACCGACAGGCCGCGCGCAAGCGCGGTGACGAACTGGCGATCCTTCGCCGGAATGTCGTCTCCCTCCGCAGGATCGGCGGGAATGTCCGCTTCATGCACATGTAGCGTGTCGGCCTTCATTCGAAACAGCCCTTCGACAACCTCATCAAGCGAACTTTTCTCGCATACTCCATGCCAGTTGCAAGCCCCGTCACCCGCCGTTCACGGGTTTGCCGCAACGTCAGACTTGCGCATCACCCGTATCAGGACCACCGGCACGGCGAAAGCGAGGCCGATCAAGGTCATCTGCATGTGGTCGAGGCCCAGTCCGATATGGCCCGGAGCGGCCAGGAACAAACCACCGATTGCCAGCATCACACGGCGCAGCAGCGCCAGCGCCCCGCGCCCGATATCGCCCACCCCCGCAAGATAGCCCTGCAATGAGGAACCGATGAACCACACGCCGATCACCGCCGTGATCAGAACGGTGATCACCTCGTAGGCGCTGCCGCGCCCGATCAGGGCCGGGTTCAGCACGAAGAAGAACGGCACGATATAGATGATGGAACCGAGCCGCATTGCCTGCAAACCGGCCATGATCGGGCTGGTCCGCGCGATGGTCGCCGCAGCGAAGGCGCCCAGTGCCACGGGCGGCGTGATGAAGGAGACCATGCCCCAATACATGATGAACAGATGCACCGCGAGCGGATCGAGCCCCGCCCGCGTCAGCGCCGGTGCGAGGACCACGGCGAGGAAGATGTAGCAGGCCGTCACCGTCATCCCCATGCCGAAGATGAAGGCCGTGATCGCTCCCATGATCAGGAGCACGAAGACGTTGCTGCCGGCGAGAAAGACGAGATCGTTGGCGAGCGTGCCTGCGAGCCCCGTCGCCGAGAAGGCGCCGATGATCAGGCCGACACCGAGCAGGATCGCCACGAGCTCCGCAAGCGAGCGCCCCACACCGGTCAGCAGGTTGATGAAGCCGTTGAGATTGAGCCGCGTCCCCTTGTGCAGCTGGTTGATCACGACGAGGGCCGCAGTCGCATAGAACGGCGCCAGCGTCTCCTGCCGGAACACGATCATCATCACGATCAGGATGGCGAAGACGAAGATGTAGTGCCAGCCCTCCTTGAAGGTCTCCTTCAGCGAGGGCAGTTCCGAGCGCGGCATGCCCTTGAGGCCGTTGCGCGCCGCATAGGCGTCGATCTGCACGAACAGACCCAGATAATACAGGATCGAGGGGATCGCGGCGGCGATGATGATCTGGCTGTAGGGCATGCCGAGGAACGAGGCCATGACGAAGGCCGTCGTCCCCATCACCGGCGGCATCAGGACGCCACCCGTCGAGGCGCAGGCCTCCGTTCCCGCCGCATAGCGCGAGGAGAAGCCGGCACGCTTCATCGCCGGGATGGAGACGACGCCGGTGGTGAGCACGTTGGAGACGACAGAGCCGCTCATCGAGCCCATGAAGCCGGAGGCAAAGATCGCGACCTTCGCCGCACCACCGCGATATCCACCGACGAGGGAAAGCGCCAGATTGTTGAAGAACCGCCCGCCGCCGGTGAATTGCAGCGTTGCGCCGAAGAGAATGAATCCGATCACCAATTGCCCGAAGGCCTTCATCGGAATGCCGAACGAGCTTTCATTCGAGATCAGGTGATAGGCAATAGTGTCGTCGATGGGCTGCGCGAAACCCGAGATCGGCCCTGGCACGACATCGGCGAAGACCGGATAGAGCGAGAAGAAGAAGACGATCACCGCGATGACAAGCCCGCCGGTGCGACGCGTGGCCTCGATGATCAGGGCCCAGAGCAGGAAGCTCATCGCCATGGCGAGCGGCGGAGCCGCATATTCCCAGCCCTCCATCAGGCTGCGATGGGCGGTGAAGGTGAAATAGCCGCAGGCTCCGAGCGAGAGAGCGGCGAGGATCAGATCATACCAGGGTGTCGGCCCACCTCGGGCGCGCGGACTGATCGGGAAGGCGGCGAAGGCGAGCGCGAGGAAAATGCCCGCGAGCAGATAGAGATAACGGTTCTCGATGATCACCACGCCGACGAACAGGCGCAGATTGAACAACTGGTTCACGGCGAGGAAGATGGCCGCGAGCGTCAAGGCCACGAACAAACCCTTGACCCAGCCGGTGACTTCCCTGAAACGCGCCTCTTCCTCGACGGCCGGTTTGGCCCCGGTCGTGACAAGCGGGACCACGGGTGACTCGTTCAGCGGATTGGTGGCCTCGGGATGCCTGGTGTCGTTCATGGCTGACCTGCATGCGGGCTGAGCGGGGGGCATGCGCTGCTCCATGCGCGCCTTACAGACACGCGAACGGGCGCGACGCACTGCCGTGCGCCACATGCGGGAAGAGCATGCGGCGCACGATCAGGGGAACGCGGCGGCAAATCCCGCCGCAGACGGCCTTCGATCAGTTCCAGATCGGATTCATACCGGCGGCTTCGAGCGCGTCACGGCGCGCCTGCATCCAGCCCTCCTGGAAAGCGTCCTCATCGCTGACGCCCTCGGCGACGAACGCATCCCAGGCAGCCTTCAGCACCTGCTGACGCTCGACGAGGCCGTCGTTATGCGCCTGGTGATCCTCGGTCCAGACGCCGATCTCCTCGAAATAGCGGATCGCACCTTCATGATAGGGCACCACCCACTCGAACTGCTGGCGGTCGATATGCCAGCCGGAAATGCCGGGCGCCGCACCATCATAGACGGGGAAGAGCTCGACCATCGCCTTGGTCATGGCGTAGACCTTGTCCGTTTCCGCATCCGCATAGGAAAGAAGGATCGGATACGGATAGTTCGGACCTTCATGCGGGTTATCCTCGGAAAGGCCCGCACCGAGTGTCGCGCGGTTCGGCACGAAGAACGGCGCGGCGTCGTTCAGGCGCGTCCAGCCTTCCTCGTCGTCGAAGGGCAGGGTCGGCCAGACGAGACCACGGGGCGAGGCTTCGAGCTGGAAGGCCTGACCGGACGTCGTCACGGCGAAGGCGGCATCGGCCTGGTTGTTGATGATGCCTTCCCATGCGGCACCGAAGCCCGGGAATTCGACGCGCTCGACATCATCCCAGGTCAGATCGGCGAAGCTGAGAATGGCGCCGATATTCTGGTTGAGCGAGGGCGAGCCCACGACCCAGGCGACGCGCTTGCCTTCAAGATCAGCCACCGTCTCGATGCCGAGATCGCCGGCAGCGCCGATGGTGAGATTCGAATCGGCGTTCGAGGCGATCAGGACGCGCACTTCCTGCGGGCCCCAGGATGCCTCACCAAACTCGAACATGCCTTCCTGCGAGAAGAAGCTCGCGCCAAGCCCCGTCGCGGAGAAATCGACGCGCCCGTCGCGCAGAGGGATCTGGCGGGCAATGTCGTTGCGACCGGGCAGGATGCGCAGGTTGACGTCCATTTCGTTGCGCAGTGCGCCACCGATGGCCACGGACTGGTTGTAGCCTGACGAGCCGACATCATAGGCCGTCCAGGAAATAGTGTCGGGCAATCCAGACTGTGCCATGGCGGGCGTGCTCGCCATCGCGCCGGCAATGGCGATCGCGGCGGCGGAAGCAAGCAGGTTTCTGCGATCCAGCATCAGGGTTTCCTCCAGTTTCTTCATCGGAAAGCCGGGAGCGTTTCGCCCTCACGGCGCTAACGCGACATGGTCGCAACAAGGCGACCCGGCGCGTGTTGTTTTTGACCTTAGGGAAATACCTTCCCTGAGATGATCACAGACTAAATGCGAAATCCTGTTTCGCAAGACAAAATACGCGTTCGCAGATCGGGCGTTCCTGCCCATAGAATATGGTCATCATGCCTATTATTTTCGCTGTGCGGAATATTGTTTCACATTTCTTGACGCTATTGCGGACAGGCACTAACGTCCCAACGCCTCAGCAGCATCCTCAGGAGTCCGCTCGATGTCCGCCGCCACGCCGCAATCGCTCGCCCATGTCACCACGATCGATGCGATTCCGCAGGAAGGCGCGCGGGAAAGACCGGATGCGACGGCTTTCGTCCTCGGCGAGCGCCGTATCAGTTTCGCGCAATGGGAGCATTGCGTCGCGACCAGCGCCGCGCGGCTGCAGGAAGCGGGCCTGCGACCCGGTGACAGGTTCGTGATTCTGGGCGAGAACGGCATCGTTCTGATCACATTGGCTCTCGCGGCGGCGCGCGCAAAGGCCTGGCCGGTCATCCTCAATGCGCGCCTCTCCGAACGCGAGATCGAAACGATTGCCGACCACGCACAGCCGCGCCTGATCGCCTTCGCCAACGACATCTCCCCGGATGCGGAGCGCCATGCCGGTGCATTCGAGACCGAACATGTCACTTTCGAGGGCCTGCCACCCTTTCGTCTCACCGTCGCGGCGGATTGCGAATCAGAGCCCGTGCATGACGACCCCGCCCGCGACGTGGCCGCCATGATCTATACCTCGGGCACGACCGGCGCGCCCAAGGGCGTCATGCTCAGCCACGCGAATCTGATGCATGTAGCGCGCCATTCCGGTTATCTGCGCGGTCTGGCGCCTGGCGAGCGCGTCTATGGCTGCCTGCCGGTGAGCCATGTCTTTGGCCTCGCCTCGATGTTTCTCGGCTCGGCGCTCTATGGCGCGACGAATTACCTTGTGCCCCGTTTCGATCCCTCGGAAGCGCTGCGCCTGCTGCGCGATGAGGAACTCACTGTTTTCCAGGGCGTACCGGCCATGTTCGCGCGACTCATCGAGCATGCGCGGCAAACGGGGCGTCCGATCGAGGCGCCGGCCCTGCGCTACGCCTCCGCCGGCGGCTCGCCGCTCGATCGCGCGCTCAAGACCCGTGTCGAGGCGGCGCTCGGCGTGCCGCTGCATAACGGCTATGGCATGACCGAGCTCTCACCGACAGTCTCGCAGACGCGCATGGACGCCCCGCGCCGCGACGATGCGACAGGCCCGCTCCTGCCCGGGATCGAGGCGCGCACCGTCGATGGCGAAGGCGCCCCCCTCCCCGCCGGCGAAATCGGTACGCTACAGGTGCGCGGCCCGACGGTGATGATCGGCTATTATCGCAATCGCGAACTCACCGACCGGGTGAAGAGCGCCGATGGCTGGTTCGATACCGGCGACCTCGCCCGTTTCGGCGAAGACGGCGCGCTCTACATCGTCGGACGCGCCAAGGACCTGATCATCCGCTCTGGCTTCAACGTCTATCCCGAGGAGATCGAGGGCGTCATCGCGAGCCACCCGGATGTGACACTCACCGCCGTGGTCGGGCGCAATGTCGAGGGCAACGAGGAGGTCTGGGCCTTCGTCCAGCTGCGGCCCGGCGCCGATTTCGACGAGCGGGAGATGCGTGCCTTCTGCGCCGAACGCATGGCCCCCTACAAGCGCCCCACCCGCATCATAGCGCTGCCGGCACTACCCGCCTCCTCGACCGGGAAGATCCAGAAGGCGAAGCTGCGCGAAGAAGCCGCATCAATCGCGGTGGAGCAGGCCGAAGCGGTCTGAGCATGCGCCTGAAAACCTTGCGCCCGCCCTCGATGAGGGCGCGGCGCGTGGCATCCCTCAGGCCGCCGCCATCTTCGCATGCGCACCCGGCACCGCCGCGAGCAGCGAACGGGTGTAGGGGTGTTTGGGATTCTCGAAGAGCCTCGCCGTCGGCTCGAGCTCGACGATCTCGCCGCGCTGCATAACGGCAATCCGGTCGCAGACCTGTGCCGCCACGCGCAGATCGTGGGTGACGAAGAGGATGGCGAGGCCAAGCCGCTTCTGCAGATCCTGGATCAGATCGAGGATCTGCGCCTGCACCGAGACATCGAGCGCCGAGACCGGCTCGTCTGCCACCAGCACGTCCGGCTCGAGGGCAAGTGCGCGTGCAATGCCGATTCGCTGGCGCTGGCCGCCAGAGAACTCATGCGGATAGCGCTCGGCAGATGACGCGCCGAGCCCGACCAGTTCGAGCAATTCGCGGGCCCGCTTCTCCGCATCCACCCGCGGCACACCCTGCGCCTCAGGCCCCTCAGCGATGATCCGCCCGGCGGTGCGGCGGGGGTTGAGCGAGGCATAAGGGTCCTGGAAGACCATCTGGATGCGCTTGCGCAAGGGCCGCAACTGGCGCGGCGGCACGCCGTGGAATTCGGTATCCCCGACCTTGATAAAACCGTCATCAGGCTCGGTCAGGCGCATGATGCAGCGCCCGACCGTGGATTTGCCGGAGCCGGATTCGCCCACGAGCCCGAGCGTCTCGCCGCGCTTGATGGTAAATTCCACATCCTTCGCCGCGATCACCTTCCGCGCGTTCCCACTGAAGAAGCCGCGCCCGCCATAGGTCTTGTGCAGATTGCGCACGATCAGCGCATCCGGCTCGCCCGAGAGATCCTTGGGCGGCGGCGGCGTCAGCGAGGGCACGGCGGCGAGAAGGCGTTTCGTATAGTCATGCGTGGGATTTTCCAGGACGTCCTGCGCCCTCCCGCTTTCGACACACAGACCGTTCTGCAGGACGGCAACATCATCAGCGATCTCGGCCACCACGCCGAAATCGTGCGTGATGAACAAAACCGCCGTCCCGTGCTTGTGACGCAATTCATCAACCAGCTTCAGGATCTGCGCCTGCGTCGTCACGTCGAGCGCCGTGGTCGGCTCGTCGGCGATGAGGAGCTTGGGCTCCAGCGCGAGCGCCACGGCGATCATCACGCGCTGGCGCTGGCCGCCCGAGAGTTCATGCGGGAAGGCGCGGGCGATGTGTTTGGGATCGGGCAGCCCGACTTCCTCGAGCAGTTCGAAGGTGCGCCGCATGCGTTGCTGCGCGTCGAACATACGATGCGATTCGAAGGTCTCGAGGATCTGGTCGGATATCCGCATGACCGGATTGAGCGAGGTCATCGGTTCCTGAAAGATCATGCCGACATCGCGTCCGCGCAGCTTGCGCATCTCGCCTTCGGTGAGCCCGATGAGCTCGCGCCCGGCGAGCCTGATCGAGCCCCCGGCCGGCTTTACGGCGTTGGGCAGAAGCCCGATCACCGCATGCGCCGTCATCGATTTGCCCGAGCCGGATTCGCCCACGACACAGAGTGTTTCCCCCGCATCGATCGCAAGGCTGAGCCCCTGCACCGCATGGGCGCGATCGGCGAGTTTCGGCAAAGCGAGGGAGAGATTGTCGATTGCCAGGACGCTCATCAGCCACCCTCCCGCGAGAGACGCGGATTGAGCGCGTCGTTGAGCCCCTCGCCCACCAGATTGAGAGCGAGCACCGTGAGGAAGATCGCAACACCGGGGAAGAAGCTGATCCACCAGGCCTCGATCAGTCGCGTGCGACCCGCACCGATCATGTAGCCCCAGGTCATCATGTTGGGATCGCCCAGCCCGAGGAAGGAGAGCGCCGATTCGAGCAGGATCGCCGAGGCGACCATGATCGAGGCCATCACCGTGATCGGCGCGATCGTGTTGGGCAGGACCTGGGTCAGGATGATGCGCGAGGTCGATTGCCCGATCACGATCGAGGCCTGCACATATTCGCGCGAGCGTAACGACAGCACTTCCCCGCGCACCAGACGCGCGACCGGGGGCCAGGAGACGATGGCGATGGCAAGCACGATCGAATAGAGCGACGGTTGCAGGATCGCCACGATGACGATGGCAAGCGCGAAGGCGGGTATGGTCTGGAAGAACTCGGTGAAGCGCATCAGTGCGTCATCGATCAACCCGCCGAAATATCCCGCGAGCGCACCGATCGGAATTCCGATGGCGAGCGCCGTCAGGGTCGAGACCAGCCCGATGATCAGCGAGACGCGGGCCCCGTGCATGATCCCGGAGGCAACGTCGCGCCCCAGCGCATCGGTGCCGAGCCAAAATCCGCCCGGCGACATCGGCGGCAGGAACGGACGCGTCACCATGCGCCATGGCGATGTCGGATAAAGCAGTGGGGCGAGGATCGCCGCCGCGAGGATGATGGCCAGGATGATCAGGCCGACCACCGCGCCCTTGTTGCGGGCAAAGCGTTTGAAGAATGCCTTCATCGTCCCACCTCGATGCGCGGATCGGCCACGCGATAGACGATATCCGTGATCAGATTGAACAAAACCACCATGGCGGAGGAGACGAAGAACACGCCGAGCAGCACCTGATAGTCACGCTGCGCCAGCGCCTCGAACATCAGCCGCCCGATTCCCGGCCAGCCGAACACCGTCTCCGTCAGCACCGCGCCGCCGACGATCTGCCCGGCCTGGAGGCCGGCCAGCGTCACCACCGGCAGGATGGCGTTGCGGGCGATGTGCCGGCGCACGATGCGCCCTTCCGGAACGCCCTTGGCGCGTGCGGTCTTGACAAAATCGGATCCCGCGATCTCCAGCATCGAGGCACGCATCATGCG
This sequence comes from Saliniramus sp., assembly GCF_035311605.1. Classification (NCBI taxonomy): domain Bacteria; kingdom Pseudomonadati; phylum Pseudomonadota; class Alphaproteobacteria; order Hyphomicrobiales; family Salinarimonadaceae; genus Saliniramus; species Saliniramus sp. The sequence goes on along the minus strand of NZ_DATGCW010000277.1, from coordinate 4,588 downwards.
CGTGTAGAGCGCGGTGAAGAACAGCCCCAGCGTCGCTGCGGGCAGGATCAGATGCATCCCCACATCCAGCGCGTAGCGCAGGCCCGTATAGTCGGCCCCGATCGTACGGAAGCCCGTATTGGGCAGCCAGCCGAGCCAGAGCGCGAAGATGATCTGGCTCATCAGCGCGATCCAGAACAACGGCGTCGCATAGAAGAAAAGTGCACCCGTCGTGATCGCCGTATCGGACCATTTGCCGACCCGGCGCGCGGCGAGAATGCCGAAGACGATGCCGAGCGTCAGCGAGAAGATAAAGGCCGCACCGGTGAGCAGCAGCGTCGCGGGCAGGCGCTCCATGATCAGTTCGAGCACCGGGCGTCCCTGGCGATAGGAGAAACCGAGATCGAGCGTCACGATATCGGTCAGATAGAGCCAGAGCTGCGTCATGATCGGCTGGTCGAGGCCGAACTGCTCGCGCAATTGGCGGATGAATTCTTCGTCCGCAGCCCCCGCCTCGCCGGCGAGCACCGAGGCCGGATCGCCGGGCGCTGCGCGGATCAGGAAGAAGTTCACGGTCGCGATGGCGATCAGGACGATGACGCCCTTGACCAGCCGCCCCGCGATGAATCGCAAAAGTGGCATCTGTCACCCACGCTGATTGAAGCCGGTAGCGCCGCACTTGCGGCTTGCAGGAAGCGCTTCCGGGGCAATCGCGGCCCCGGAAGCTTCGAGCAATCAGCTGCTTACTGTTGCAGCCAGGCGTCACGGAAGGTGTCGTTGACGCCGATCGCCGTGGTGATGAAATCCTGCAGATCGCAACGATAGACGGTGGGGAAGTCCATCTCGATCATCCACAGCACCGGCAGCTCATCGACGAGGATCTCCTGCACCTCCTGATAAAGCGCCGGGCGCTCTTCGGACGGCGCATTGGCCGCCTCGGCAAAGAGCCGGTCGACCTCCTCGTTGGCGTAACCCATCACGTTGGAGAACGGGTTGCCCTGGACGATGTTGCTCGACACGTAGGAACGCGCCACGCCCAGTGCCGGATCGCCGTACTGATAGAGGAAGTTGTGCGTCATCTCAAAGTTGAAGCTTCCCAGACGCTCCGACCAGCCGGCAACATCCGTCGTGACGAGGTTCACGTTGATGCCCACGTCTTCCAGATTCTGCCGCGTGGCTTCCGCCCAGCGCGTCCAGGTCTCGCCATAGGGCAGGACCATGAAGTCGAGGGTCTCACCGTCATAACCCGATTCCGCGATCAGTTCGCGTGCGCGATCAGGATCATAATTGTACTCTGGCAGATCGTCGGAATGGAACAGCGTGCGCGACGAGATCGGGCTGTTGGCGACCTTGCCGTAGCCGGACCAGACCACCTCCTGCGCGAATTCGCGGTCGATCGCATACATCATCGCCTGCCGGAAGCTCTTCTCGGCAAGCGCGCCTTCACGCACATTGAGCGCGACCCAGGCATGCGGCGAGAACATTTCCCAGCCATCCGTCGTGACGCAGACATTGTCCTCCTCCGCGAGGCGCGGCACATCGAAGATCTCGACCGAACCGCCGGTCAGAACATCGATATCGCCGGTCTCGAAGGCAACCGCGCGCGAGGCGGCATCCGGGATGAAGCGGTAATAAACCTCGTCGATATAGGGTTTGCCCTCGAGGTAGTAATCCTCGTTACGCTCGAGATGCACGTAGGAACCGCTTTCCCACTCGACGAACTTCATCGGGCCGGTGCCGATCGGCGTCGAATTCATTTCGTTGGCCCGGTAATCCGTGCCCTCGTAGATGTGCGCCGGGATGATCGGCGTGGTGCCGACCTCGAAGCTCAGCATGATCGGCTCGAAGGGCTCGTTGAGCGTGATCGTGACCTCGTAATCACCGGTCTTCTCGATCGAGGCGACCTGTGCATCGACCGTCGGGCGCCAGCGCGGATGCACCTCGCGCAGGAAGACGTCGAGGGAGAAGATCACGTCATCGGCGGTAAACGGCTCGCCGTCATGCCACAGCACACCCTCGCGCAGCTTGAAAGTGTAGACGAGCTGGTCGTCGGAGATTTCCCAGCTCTCCGCGAGCGAGGGCTGCGGCGTCAGATCGGTATCGTAGCGCAGGAGCGATTCGTAGATATCGCCCGCGATCATCTGGGTGGGGCCGTTCTGGAACAGGCCGAGCATCAGGCTCGGGGGCTCCGGGGTGACGGCGAGCTGCACGGTCCCGCCGCTTTGCGGCTGGGCCTTGGCGTCCTGCGGCTGCATCGCGACGACGCCGGCGCTCAAGAGGAGCGCCAACGCGGTCGTGGCGAGCGCGCGCCCTGTCTTCTTCTGGATCATGATCGTCCCTCTGTTCTCTGGACTCGCTTTTGGCTTTCGCGGGCTTCTTGTGGCCCCGGATATTCCAGACGGCTCGCGCCATCCGGTCTCCTCGTCCAATTAGAGAGATTTCGATGCGACGCGTCAAATAGTGACGAAATAGCGGAAGCGGGCCGGCATTGACGGCGAAACCATGTCAATCCAATGGGATGCCGGGAGCGTCAGGGCCGAACAGGCTGGATTTCAGCGCACAGCTTGCACGAAAGCGAAAAGAGGGATGGGTATCTGTGCACGTTATTGCGTCATGCCGAAATATGAAGCAGCACCTCACGGTCATGGGCCGCTGCACGATGCTCGAACAGGTAGATACCTTGCCAGGTGCCCAGGGCGAGCTTGCCGTCCATGATCGGGATCGACAGCGATGTCTGCGTCAAGGCCGCCTTGATATGGGCCGGCATGTCGTCGGGCCCCTCAATCGCATGCACCACCCATTCCATACCCTCGGGCACGAGGCGGGCGAAGAATTCCTGCAGATCGGCGCGGACATCGGGATCGGCATTCTCCTGGATCAGCAGCGAGCATGAGGTATGGCGCACGAATAGCGTCAGCAGGCCGGTCTCGACGCCGCTTTCGCGCACGAAGAGCGAGACGATGGGCGTGAATTCGGTGAGCCCCGGCCCGTCGCTGCGAATCGTCAGGCTCGTCTGTTTGCTCTTGCCGGGTGCACTCACATCGCCCTCCCCTTATGCGCCCTTATTCGCGCGCGGCCAGCACCCGGATCGGGCGCATCATGTCATCATCCTCATGCTCGAGGATATGGCAATGGATCACGTAGAGCCCTTCGAAGCCATACCATTCCATCGCAATCCGGGTGACATGATCGAACGGCGCGAGCGCCACATCCTTCGGACCGTGCTCGACGGGCGGCGCGGGAATCGCACCATCCATGTCGAGATAGCTCTCCAGCGGCGCGAGCGTCCCGGCATCGCGATCGGCGATGTAATCCTCGACCCCGTTCTCGCGGAAGGGGATGCGCTCGACGATGCGGTAGCTGATCAGATGCACGTGGATGGGATGCGCTTCATCGGTCAGATTGATCAGGTTCCAGACCTCGGTATCGCCCAGATGCGGCTCGATCGAGACCGGGGCGTTGAAGCCCTTGTTTTCGAGGAGAAACTTGAAGCCCTCCGGATTGTCGAGGGTGATGTCACGCGTCACCGTGGCCGCAGCCGGAAGCCGCTCGGTCTCGCCCTCCTCTGCGCTCGGATTGGCCGGGATGCGGCTCGTATCGGGCTGCGAGACGCTTTCGCTGACCCGAAACTGCATCAGATGCGGCAGTTCCGTATCGCCGGAGCGGGTACCCTGCTCGCGCTGCGGGCCGAAGCATGAGGTCGTGTTCAGGAGCGTGATCTCCTCCCCCGCCATATCGGAGAAATCGATGATCACATCCGCGCGCTCCGCCGGGGCGAGCAGGAGTTCATCCGTCTCCACCGTCTGCGAGAGAAAGCCGTCATCGACCCCGATTACCGACATCTTCGCCCCGTTCGACAAGGCCAGCCGCATGATGCGGAAATTGGCGCCATTGAGGATGCGGAAGCGATAGCGGCGCGGCTCGATCTCCTTGTAGGGAAAGACCGTGCCGTTCACGATGCCGAAATTGCGGCACACACCATCATAGACCAGGCTCCCGTCCTCCGCGAAATTGCGATCCTGCAAGACGAGCGGGATCTCGTAATCGCCCGAAGGCAAGCCGAGCGCCTCCTCTCTCTCCCGGTTGCGCAGCAGATAGAAGCCCTGCAGCCCGGCATAGACATTGAGGCGCGTATTGCCCATCGCATGGTCATGATACCAGAGCATGGCGCCGTCGCCCTGGTGGTCGAGATTGGGATATTCGTAACGCTCGGCCTCGCCCGGATCCCACATCCATTCCGGATAGCCGTCATGCACGCTCGGCGTGATCCCGCCATGCAGATGCACCACCGTGCGCACCACCTTGTCCGGCACATGATGGCCGATCGCGACGGGCAGCCAGTCCGGATATTCCTCTGGCAGCGCATTCACCCAGTTCACTGCGATAGGCTGGTCGACCGGGATATCAAAAGTCGGCCCCGGCCAGATCCCGTCATAGGCGAAGACGGGCGTTGGCGGCAGATCGCGATGCACCTTCTGCGAGACCATCTTCATGGTGACCTCGTAGAGCGGCCGGCCCTCATGCTCCCCCACCGGCTCCGCACGCGGCGGGATCGTCAACGCATCAACGAAAGGCGCGAGCGCATCCTGCGGCAGCGCCGGACGCTCGG
>NZ_DATGCW010000276.1:0-10890 GCF_035311605.1 Saliniramus sp. | reverse complement strand
ATGGCGATTCAGGCCGGTATAGACGCCCATGGGCACGCCAACGAAAATCGCCAAGAGAGCTGAGACGAAGACGAGCTCCAGAGTCGCCGGCAGGCGCTCTGCGATCAGGGTGTTAACCTCGCGGCCCATGCGATAGGACTGACCAAACTCGCCCTGGACCGCATTGCCGACCCATTTGACGAACTGAACCGGTACCGGATCATTGAGCCCCAGCGCTTCCCGGGCAGCCATACGTTGTTCCGTCGTCGCTTCAGGACCGAGCATGTTGTTGACGGGGTCGCCGACGAACTGGAACAGCGAAAACGAGATCATGGCGACCACGAGCATGACGAAAACCGCCTGCACGAGTCTTTGAACGATAAAGTCGAGCATCGACATACCCTTGATAACCAGGACAGAGCGCGCGTTACGGCTCTGACAGGACCCGACAAGAAACCATCCGCGATGGCAGCGTTCGGGCTGAAAGCTGCGCCCCGATTAGAAAACCCGGGGCAGGAATCCGGCCCCGGGTCTTCCATTCATCTGCAAAGATCAGTCACGCAGGCGGACGTAGCGCAGGTCCACGTCGTTATGCGGACGCTGCTCGATATGCTCCACACGGTCCGTACGAACGGCCCAGGCCAGCGCCTGCTGGTGCAGCGGCAAGTGCCCGACATCATCCTTGTGGATCTGCATCGCTTCGCGGATCAGCGCGTTGCGCTCCTCCTGATCGACGGTCACGGCGATCTGATCATAGAGCTCCTCGACCCGGGGATTGGTATAGCGACCCGAATTCCAGGTGCCCTGCCCGGGCCCATCCAGCGTCATCAGGTTCTGGAACGCGTTCAGCGCGTCATAGGTGCCGGGCGTCCAACCCAGCATGTAGAAGCTGGTGTTGTAATTCTCGGCGGCGCCGATCTTGTTGAAGTGCAGCGACAGGGTCTGCGCGTTCAGATTGGCGTCGATGCCGATACGGCGCAGCATCGGAATCACCGAGGAGCAAATGGCCTCGTCGTTGACGTAGCGATCGTTCGGGCAGTCGAGGGTCACCGGGAAGCCATCCGGATATCCGGCCTCGGCGAGCAACTCCATCGAACGCTCGGGATTGTACTCGTAAGGCTGGCCGATCTCCTCGTCGAAACCGACGATACCCGGTGCGATCATGGAGCCCGTCGGATTGGAAGCGCCGCGCATGACCACCCGCTGGATGGCATTCAGGTCAATCGCATGCGCGAAAGCCTGACGAACGCGAACATCCTTGAAGGGGTTGTCGCCGGAGCCCGGCATGTCCATCAGTTCATCGCGATGCTGATCCATGCCGAGGAAAATCGTGCGAAGCTCCGGACCCTGCAGCACCTCGACAGCCGCGTCCTGCTCAAGACGCGGAACGTCCTGCAGCGGAACCGGATACATCATGTCGATCTCACCGGAGAGGATCGCGGCGACGCGCGTCGCATCATTGCCGATCGGCAGGAATTCGGCGCGCTCGACATTGGTCTCGAGCTCGTCGTATCCCCAGAAATCCTCATTGATCTCCATGACGAGACGATTGTCCTGAGACCACTCGACGATTTCGTAGGGACCCGTTCCGTTGGCGTTCAGGTTCGCGAAGTTTGTCGTGCCACCGCCGAGGACGACATCGAAAGCGTTATTTGCCTCCATGAAGTCTTCGTTCACGATGAAGAACTGTGACAGATTCTGAAGCAGGATCGGATCCGGCCCTTTGGTGATGATACGGATTGCGTGATCATCAATCTTTTCGATCGTTTCGACATTGGAGAGGAAGCCGGACATCTCGGCCCCTTCCTGCGTGATCCGACGGAAGCTGTAGAGAACATCATCCGCCGTGAATGGTGTGCCGTCATGGAAATTGACGCCTTCACGGAGTTTGAACTCCCACGTCACATCGTCGACATTTTCCCAGGATTCCGCCAGATCGGGCTCCAGCACGAGGTCATATTTTCGGTGAACGAGCGCACCATACACCATGGCTTTCATGGTGTTTGTCGTGCCATGATTGTGCATATGCGGGTCGAGCCCGAGGATGTCACCCGTCGTGGCATAACGGAAGGTATTGTCCTGAGCGTGAGCGCTGAAGCTCATCATGGCCACAACCGCGACCGATGCGAGCAGTTTGCCAGTGTTTTTCATCTCTGATGGTCCTCCAAAGTCAAAAGCGGACTGTGTGGTTTTTTGCGATCTATGCCGCTTATCCGAACTCGCGGATCATTATGCACCGCGCCTGACTCTGGCAACTCCCCCCATTTCATTTTCTTGCCGATTTCGCACAAATTGGAAGCATGAATCGGCCAAGATATCGGCATGCAAAGAGTTTGTGCATTTTTTATCGACGCTAAACTATACACATTCTTAAGTTACTGTAGGTAATGTAAAATAGCCTTTGATTGCAATATCCGTGACAATATGCCCATACCGATTCCGCCGAGGCAGCTGCGGGGCCGGATATTGACCACATGGCGCAGTCAGTCATGATCGCGCATCGAACGCGCGACCCATCCGGCCGGAGGCCTTTGTGCTCGGCCACATCCACGAGAGAGTCCCAGAATGCCCGTCATCAACCGCGTCGCGGATCTCACCGACGAAGTCGCCGCCTGGCGCCACGATTTTCACGAGAATCCCGAACTCCTCTTCGACGTTCACCGGACCGCCGGAATCGTCGCGGAAAAGCTGAAGGAATTCGGCGTCGACGAGATCGCCACGGGTATCGGCCGTACCGGCGTCGTCGGTGTCATCAAGGGCCGCAGCAACACCTCCGGCAAGGTGATCGGCATTCGCGCCGATATGGATGCGTTGCCGATCGAGGAAGCCGCCGACGTCCCCTATCGCTCGAGGACACCGGGCAAGATGCATGCCTGCGGCCATGACGCCCATACCGCCATTCTGCTCGGTGCGGCGAAATATCTCGCCGAAACCCGCAATTTCGACGGGACCGTCGTACTGATCTTCCAGCCCGCCGAAGAAGGCGGTGGTGGTGGTGACGAGATGGTGCAGGACGGCATGATGGATCGCTTCGGCGTGCAGGAGGTCTATGGCCTGCACAACATGCCGGGTCACCCGGTCGGCTCCTTCGCCATCCGTCCCGGCCCGATGATGGCCGCAGCCGACAGCTTCAGCATCACCATCGAAGGCAAGGGCGGCCATGCGGCCATGCCCCACCAGACGGTGGATACCGTGCTGGTCACCGCCAACGTCATCACCGCCCTGCAGGGCATCGTCTCACGCAATGCCGATCCGCTGAAATCCGCCGTGATCTCCGTCTGCTCCATGCAGGGCGGCAACGCCTACAACGTCATCCCGCAGACGGCCACCCTGCTCGGCACCTGCCGCACGCTCGAGCCGGAGGTGCGCGACATGTGCGAGCGGCGCATCAAGGAGGTCGTCGATGGCGTCTGTGCCGCCTATGGCGCGAAGGGGAAGGTGGATTACCACCGCGGTTATCCGGTCACCGTGAACGACCCCGAGAAGACGCAGTTCATCGCCGATATCGCCGCGGAGATCGTCGGCGTGGACAAGGTGGCCACCGATATCGCCCCGCTGATGGGCGGCGAGGACTTCTCCTACATGCTCAATGCCCGCCCCGGCGCCTATATCTTTCTCGGCAACGGCGACAGCGAATCCTGCCATCATCCGGCCTACGTCTTCGACGACGAGGCCCTGCCCTACGGCGTTTCGCTCTGGGCAAAGCTCGTTGAGCGCGCGATGCCCGCCTCGGCTTGAGGCCCTGCGTCAAAACCCGTTAATGACCCTGAACGCTGTCTGAATATCGCGCTCAGGGTCGATCCAGCGGCGGTTTGGCATGGTGATTTCCAACAAGGGAGATCACTCATGCGCCGCTTCGTCACCACCGCTCTCACCACCGCTTACTGCTTCGCCATGATCGGCTTGCTCGGCGGCATCGGCGTGATGGCGTCCGGCGCCGGCCTCCCGACACCGAAGGCCGAGGGCAGCGTCGGCATGGCTCTGATCCTGCTGCTGCAGCACTGATTCGCGCATCCCTCCCAGCGCAAAAACGCTTCCCGGCGGAGTCGGAACTGCTCTACCCTTTCGCAACGTCAATAAGACTGCGGGAGGAGCACGAAATGGCTGCCGACAATCTTGCAAACGACCCCGAGATACTTCTCGGATCACACAAACCATCAGGCCGGCTCGCGGGTCGCGTCGCCTTCGTGACCGGGATCGGCTCGGTGGGTCCCGGCTGGGGCAACGGCAAAGCCATTGCTGCGCTCTATGCCCGCGAGGGCGCGAAGGTCTTCGGCGTCGACATCAACCCGGGCGCCGCAGAGGAGGCCTGCGCGGCGATTCGCGCCGTCAGCGCGGCGGATGGCGGTGAATGCGCCGTCATGAGCTGCGACGTCACGCAGGAAGACCAGGTCGCAGCCGCGATCGCGGCATGCCGCGCCCGCTTCGGGGCGATCGATGTGCTCGTCAACAATGTCGGCATCGTCAAGCTCGACCGCCTCACCGAGATCGACGCAGCCGACTGGGACCGGGTCTTCGCCATCAACGTCAAGAGCGCCTATCTCACCGCCAAGCACATACTGCCCGAGATGGAAGCGCGTGGGCGCGGCGCTGTAGTGAATATCGCCTCGATCGCCGCGATTCGGTATACAGGCGTCCCCTATGTGACCTATTACGCGACAAAATCGGCCATGCTCGGTCTCACCCGGGCGATCGCGCTCGAATATGCGAGCAAGGGCGTGCGTGCCAACGCGGTGCTGCCCGGCCTGATGGATACACCCATGGTCACCGCAGGACTCACCAGTGCTTACGCCATGCAGGGCGATGTCGCGGGCCTGAAACAGACCCGGGCCGCACAATGCCCGATGGGACGCATGGGAGATGCCTATGACGTCGCCACCGCCTGCCTCTATCTCGCCAGCGACGAGGCCAAATACGTCACCGGTGCGGAGCTTGTTGTCGATGGCGGGATCACGCAGAAATATGCGTAAGGCAGCATGATCGGGAGCACTACACCATGGCTTTCATCGATGAGTTCCGCAAATTTGCCCTGCGCGGCAGCGTGGTCGATCTCGCCATCGGCGTGATCGTCGGCGCGGCCTTCTCGCGAATCGTCGATTCGATGGTCAGCGACATAATGATGCCAATCATCGGCGCGCTTGCCGGCGGGCTGGATTTCAACAACTACTTCCTGCCCCTGTCCGGCGAGATTACCGAGACAACGCTCGACGCGGCCCGGGAACAGGGCGCCGTGCTCGCCTATGGCTCGTTCCTCACCGTCGCGCTGAACTTCCTGATCATCGCATGGCTGCTGTTTTTCGTGGTAAAGGTGATAAACCGCCTCAAGGAGCGCGAGGAGACGAAGGCCGAGGCCGAGGCCGTGACCGCCCCCACCTCCGAACTGCCGGCGGATGTGAAACTCCTCGCCGAAATCCGGGATCTGCTCGCGGCGAACGGCGGCGCGTCACCGGAAACGGTCCGCAAGCCGGATACGCCGCCGAACTCTTGATCCCACCCCTCAGGTGTCGATTACACCCGCAGATTCTTGCTGCTTGAGCGAGCCGGGGCTCGGCATCGAGATGGTGTTGTAGCCGGAATCCACATAGTGGATTTCGCCGGTGACACCGTTCGACAGATCGGAGAGCAGATACAGCCCCGAACCACCGACATCCTCGATCGTCACCGTCCGGCGCAGCGGCGCATGCGCCTTCTGATAGGCGAACATCAGCCGCGCATCAGTGATGCCGGCGCCCGCCAGCGTGCGCACCGGGCCAGCGGAGATGGCGTTGACGCGGATATTCTCCGGGCCGAGATCGGAAGCGAGGTAGCGCACGCTCGATTCGAGCGCGGCTTTCGCCATACCCATCACATTGTAATTGGGCATGACCCGCATCGAGCCGCCGTATGTCAGCGTCAGCATCGAGCCGCCCGGGCGCATGCGCTTTGCCGCGCGCTGCGCCGCCTCGGTGAAGGAGAAGCAGGAGATGACCATGGTGCGCGAGAAATTCTCGCGGGTGGTGGCGTCGATATAGCGCCCTTTCAACTCTTCCTTGGACGAATAGCCGATGGCGTGGACGAGGAAGTCGAACCCGTCGCTCCAGGCCGCGTCGAGCTGCTCGAACACGCTGTCGAGAGAAGCCAGATCCTCGACATCGCAGGGGATGACAAGATTGGAACCCACCGATTCGGCCAGCGGCTTCACCCGCCGCCCGAGCGCATCACCCTGATAGGTAAAGGCGAGTTCGGCGCCCTGGTCCGCCACCGCTTTCGCGATTCCCCAAGCGATGGAATGGTTGTTGGCGACACCCATGATCAGGCCGCGCTTGCCCTTCATCAGACCGGTCAAAAGCCCGCCCTCCCCTTTAACCGCGCCGGATCAGGCGTCGGGATGTTTCATCACGATGGTCGCATTGGTGCCGCCGAAGCCGAAGGAATTCGACATGAAGCAGCCGATCTTCGCGTTGTCGCGTCGCTTGGTCGAGATCGGCATGTCGTCGAATTCCGGGTCGAGCTCGGTGATATGGGCGTTGGCGCTGATGAATTCATTCTGCATCATCAAAATCGAGTAGATCGCCTCCTGCACGCCGGTCGCGCCGAGAGAGTGCCCCGTAAGCGACTTCGTCGCCGCGATCGGCGGGCATTTCTCGCCGGAGCCGAAGATCTCGCGCAGGGCCTCGATTTCCTTGGCATCGCCCACCGGGGTCGCCGTGGCATGCGGATTGACGAAATCGATCGGCGCTTTCACCGTCGAAAGCGCCTGACGCATGCAGCGTACCGCGCCCTCGCCCGACGGCGCGACCATGTCATAACCGTCCGACGTGGCACCGTAGCCGACGATCTCGGCGATGATGGGAGCGCCGCGCGCCCTGGCGTGCTCCATCTCCTCGAGCACCAGAACCCCCGCACCACCGGCGATCACGAAGCCGTCGCGATAGCGGTCATAGGCGCGCGAGGCGGTCTCGGGCGTGTCGTTGTACTTGCTCGACATCGCGCCCATCGCGTCGAACAGGTTGGAGAGCGTCCAGTCGAGATCCTCGCAGCCGCCAGCGAAGATGATGTCCTGCCGCCCGGCCTGAATCGTCTCGAAGGCATTGCCGATGCAATGGTTCGAGGTGGCGCAGGCCGAGGAGATCGAATAGTTCACGCCCTTGATCTTGAACCAGGTGGCCAGCGTCGCGGCAGCGGTTGAGGACATCGCCTTGGGCACGGCGAAGGGACCGATGCGTTTGGGGCCCTTGTCCTGGGTGATGCGTGCCGCCTCCACGATGGTGCGTGTCGAGGGTCCGCCAGAGCCCATGATGATGCCGGTGCGCTCGTTGGAGATCTCGTTTTGCCCGAGCCCTGACTGTGCAATTGCCTGATCCATGGCAACATGGTTCCAGGCCGTGCCGCCGCCATGGAAGCGCATGGCGCGGCGATCGACAAGCGCCTCGACATCGATTTTCGGCGCGCCATGGACATGGCAGCGGAAGTTCAGATCGGCATATTCCTGCGCGAAACCGATACCGGAGCGGCCTTCGCGCAGTGAATTCGTGACCTCCTGCGTATCATTGCCGATGGAGGAGACGATCCCCATTCCCGTGACGACGACGCGTCTCATGTGCAACTCCCTTCCGCCGGGTCTGAAGCCCGCGCGCGGGCTCGAAGCGGATTATTCTTTAAGCGTTTTTCGTCCGGCGGCCAGGCCGCCGTGCTCTCGCGATGCCGGATACGCGGCACCGTGATGCTCAGGTCGCCTCGGGCTTGAACAGCCCGACGCGCAGATCCTTGGCTTCGTAAATCCGTTTTCCGTCCGCCTCAAGGAAGCCGTCGGCCACGCCGAGCACCAGCTTCGAACGGAAGACGCGCTTGAGATCGACGCCGTAGACCACCTTCTTGACGCTGGGCAGAACCTGGTCGGCGAACTTCACCTCGCCGACGCCGAGCGCGCGTCCGCGCCCCTCGGCACCGAGCCAGCCCAGATGGAAGCCGACCATCTGCCAAAGGGCATCAAGCCCGAGGCAGCCCGGCATCACCGGATCGCCCTGGAAGTGGCAGGGGAAGAACCAGAGATCGGGGCGGACATCAAGCTCGGCGCGGACATGGCCCTTGCCGTAAGCGCCACCATCCTCGCCGACGGAGGTGATCCGGTCGAACATCAGCATGGGCGGCAACGGCAATTGCGCGTTACCGGGGCCGAACAGCTCGCCGCGACCGCAAGCGAGGAGTTCCTCATAGGTGAAACTGTATTGACGGTCCATGTGGCTCCGGTCGATCCTTCTGGCGCGCGATTCTCAGTACCGGCGTAACCCACCGGCGTGCGTCTGTTAACATAGTGTAACCGGCCATCAAAGGCACGTCGGCAGCGTTTTGCGTGTTTTTCGTATACAATGCAGCACGCGGCATTGCAGGCACCCCGTTGCGCGCAATGCCGCGAAATCGCCGCAGATACACCCGATAAGCGAACCGACGGGTTGCGGATCGGACGCGCAAACCCTATAGATATCGTAGGATTGTTCGAGCGAAGAAGCGGGCGTCATGGATCATATCGCGTCGACCGAAAAGCGAAACACCCAACTGGACATACAGGGCCAGATCACGACTGCGCCCCAGCCTACGGGACGCAGCGGCTGTCCCCTGTCGGAGCTCCGCGACAAGCTTCGCCGTGTGGGCCTGCGCCCGACACGCCAGCGCGTGTCTCTGGGCTGGCTGCTGTTCGGCAAGGGCGACCGCCATATCACCGCCGAGATCCTCTACGATGAAGCCGCGCGCGCCCGCGTCCCTGTTTCGCTCGCCACGGTCTACAATACGCTTCACCAATTCACCGAGGCGGGCCTGCTGCGGCAGCTCGCGGTGGATGGCTCGAAGACCTATTTCGACACCAATCCGACCGAGCACCACCATTTTTTCGTCGAGGATGACGAAGCCCTGATGGACGTGCCCGCCGCCGACGTCACCGTGGTCGATCTGCCCGAAGCGCCCGCCGGTTACGAGATCGCCCGTGTCGACGTCGTCGTGCGTCTGCGCCGCAAGGATGGGCACGGCTGAATCGCAGGTGGGTGCCCGCCTTCGGGCGAGTGCGCCACAAGCGATGTGCGGTCTCTTATCTCCCCGTTCTGATGCGCTTCTGTTAGCGTATTTCCTGTTTGCGCGGCCATGCGGCCTGCGCTTCGAGAGCGGGGTTGGCATATGACTTCGACATCCTGGAGACTGGGTCCGCAGCCGGGTGCGCGTATTGCGGTGCTCGGCGCCTGCGGTGGTATCGGGCAGGCGCTCGTCGCTGCCCTGAACGCAATCGGCTGCCGCGTCTTTGCACTCGACCTGCCGCGCTCGCTCGAAGCCTCTGCGCCGCAGGGAACCGAAGCCGCCATCCCCATCGACGCAACCAGCGAAGCGGCGCTGACGGAAGCTTTCGCGACACTGGAGCAACACGCCGGCGGGCTCGAAGGCTTCGTGCATCTGGCCGGATTCACGGCGGCGCCGGCACCGCTTTCGACGCAAACCCGCGCCGTCTTCGATGATGTCGTCACCGGCAATCTCGATTCGACCTTCCTCGCCGCCCGCGCCGCGCTGCCGCTTCTGGCGCGCGGAAGCGATGCGTCGCTCGTGCTCACCTCCTCCGGGCTCGCCGCCAAGGCGACGCCGGGATACGGCCCCTATGCCGCCGCCAAGGCCGGCGTCATCGCCCTCACCCGCGTCCTCGCCATCGAGAACGCGCCGCATATCCGCGTCAATGCCGTGGCCCCGAGCGCCGTCGAGACGCCATTCCTGGAAGGCGGGATGGGCCGCGACCCACATGGGCGCGGCTTCGACCGCGAAGGCTATGCGAAGTCGATACCGCTCGGGCGCATCGCCGCCCCCGATGACGTGACCGGCCCGCTGCTCTTCCTGCTCGGCCCTTCATCAGGATACATGACCGGCCAGGTCCTGCATGTGAACGGCGGTTCGTTGATGCCTTAGGCCAGCAATGCCGACACGGTGCGGCCTGCCGGCTGATTGTACAATTCTTGCATTCACGGCCCGTTATGCTTACCGGAGTGCCATGTCGAGACAGGCGGGTCAGAATGAACGAGAGCGCTGAAACGCTGCCACGCTACATGCAGGTCATGCAGATCCTGCGCGAGCGGATCGCGTCGGGGGTCTATGGCGTCGACACGCTGATCCCGACCGAGGCAGAATTATGCGAAGAATTCTCCGTCAGCCGCTACACCATCCGCGAGGCGCTACGCCGGCTGGCGGAAGCGGGATATGTTGCCCGGCGACAGGGCTCTGGCACGCTTGTCATCGCGCAGGAGCCGCCGGGGAATTTCACCCATTCGATGCGCTCATTGACGGAGCTGTTTCAGTACGCCGTCGATACCCGCTTCGCCATCGACGAGATCACGCCCGTCGCGGTGGACGAGGCGGCAGCGGCCCTGATCGGCTGCGCGCCGGGCGAAACCTGGTTGCGGGTACAGGGCCTGCGCATGACCCGCGCGCAGGACGCGATCATCTGCCATACGACTGTCTGGATCGACATGCGTTTCGCCTGGCTTGAACCCGAGATGCGCGATTGCGTCGGCCCGCTCTACGCCCTGATCGAGCGCCGCGCCGACACCCCCGTCGCCGAGGCGATCCAGACCACCAATGCGGTCCCGATCCCCACCGAAATCCGTGCCCGGCCCGATGCGCCCGAAGGCGCCTACGCGCTGCGCCTTGTGCGCCGCTATCTCGACCGCGACGGCGCGACCATGGTTGTCTCCATCAACCACCATCCCGCCGACCGCTTCAGCTATACGATGCGCATCCGCCGCGATGCGCTGGACGGCTGAGCGCGGAACCGGCTTTCACGCTCACCGGTTCTTCCGCCAGCCGGGATCCAGCTGAAGCAACGCGGCTCACGCCTGCAGCACGAAGACGCGAAACGGCATCCACAGCCCCATTCCCATCATGATCAGATTCTCCGTGAGCGAG
>NZ_DATGCW010000275.1:0-3587 GCF_035311605.1 Saliniramus sp. | reverse complement strand
CGACATCTACACCGACGTCGACGGCGTATACACGACGGACCCGCGCATCGTCGCCAAGGCGAGGCGGCTCGAGCGCGTCTCCTACGACGAGATGCTCGAGATGGCGAGCCTGGGCGCCAAGGTCATGCAGGTGCGCTCGGTCGAGCTCGCCATGCTCTACGGCGTGCGCACACACGTGCGCTCGAGCTTCGACGATCCCGCCGACCCGAAGCCCGGCACGCTGATTTGCGACGAGGAGGACATCGTGGAACAGCAGACCGTCACCGGCATCGCCTATTCCCGGGACGAAGCGCAGATCACCCTGCGCCGCGTCGCCGACAAGCCGGGCGTCGCCGCCTCGATCTTCGTGCCGCTGGCCGAAGCGAACATCAATGTCGACATGATCATCCAGGTGGTCTCGCGCGATTCGTCCACGACCGACATCACCTTCACGGTCCCCGCCGGAGACTATGAGCGCGCGAAAGGCCTGCTCGAAGAACACCGCAGCGTCATCGAATACGAATCGCTCCAGGGCGAGACGGATGTCGTGAAAGTCTCGGCCATCGGTGTGGGCATGCGCTCCCATGCCGGCGTCGCGGCGAAGGCGTTCAAGGCCCTGTCGGACAAGGGCATCAACATCCGCGCCATCACCACGTCCGAGATCAAGTTCTCGGTCCTGATCGAGGAAGCCTATACCGAGCTCGCCGTGCGCACGCTTCATGCACTCTACGGACTCGACAAAGCCTGACGGTTTCGGCCACCCTTGCAACCCGGACGCGGCATGGCGCCGTGGCAGACGCCCCATGGCGGGCGGCACCAGTGAACAGGCACCGAGATGAGAAACCCATCCGGCGGTCCGCGTGTATTGCTTCGCCGGCTTCGCGAAATCATGGCGGAGCCGATCAGCGCGCAGGATCGTCTCGACAGGATCGTGGTCCTGATCGCGGCCAACATGGTCGCGGAGGTCTGCTCCGTCTACGTGCTGCGGGCTGACGGCACGCTGGAGCTCTATGCCACCGAAGGGCTCAACCGCGAAGCTGTGCATCTGACCACGATGCGCTCAGGAGAGGGGCTCGTCGGCCAGATCGCCGATGCGGCCCAGCCGCTCGCTCTGTCCGATGCACAGACCCATCCGGCCTTCGCCTACAAGCCGGAGACCGGCGAGGAGATCTATCACGGCTTCCTCGGCGTGCCGATCCTGCGTGCGGGCAATACGCTTGGCGTGCTGGTGGTGCAGAACCGCGCCCATCGCACCTATAGCGAGGAGGAGATCGAGGCGGCCCAGACCACCGCCATGGTGGTCGCCGAGATGATCGCCTCCGGCGAATTGCAGGCGATCGCGCAGGAAGGCGCGGATATCGCGCTGAAGAAGCCGCTCTACCTCCAGGGCGTCTCGCTCACCGAGGGCGTCGGGCTCGGCCATGTGGTGCTGCACGAGCCGCGCGTGGTGGTGAAGAACCTCATCGCAGAGAATCTCGATGAAGAAGTCGAGCGCCTCGAAGCAGCCATCAGGAAGGTGCGGGCGTCGATCGACGAGCTGATCGAACGCGGCGACGTCGCCGATCACGGCGAGCATCGCGAGGTACTCGAAACCTTCCGCATGTTCGCCCATGACCAGGGCTGGCTGCGACGCATGCGCGAAGCGGTGATGACCGGTCTCACGGCGGAGGCCGCCGTCGAGCGCGTGCAATCGGACAACCGCGCGCGGATGATGCGCCAGACCGATCCCTATCTGCGCGAGCGCCTGCACGATCTCGACGATCTGGCCAACCGCCTGCTGCACCAGCTGGTCGGGCAGGATTTCGTCTCGGACGGGGCGGATCTGCCCGAGAACGCCATCATCGTGGCGCGCTCGATGGGCCCGGCCGCCCTGCTCGATTACGATCGCGGCAGATTGCGCGGCATCGTGCTGGAGGAAGGCGGGCCCGCCAGCCATGTCGCCATCGTCGCGCGCGCGCTCGGGATTCCCGCCGTCGGACGTGTGGAGAACGCCACGGCACTGGTCGAGCCCGGCGATGCCATCATCGCCGACGGCGTGGCCGGTGAGGTGCAGATCAGGCCGCGGCCGGATGTCGAGGCGGCCTATGCGGAAAAGGCGCGCCTGCGCGCCAAGCGACAGGAGCAGTACCGCGCCCTGTGCGACGTCGCCCCCGTCACCAGAGACGGCATCGCCGTCGATCTGCAGCTGAATGCCGGGCTGCTGGCCGATCTGCCGCATCTGGAGGAGACCGGGGCACACGGGATCGGGCTGTTTCGCACCGAGATCCAGTTCATGGTCGCGCAGCAGATGCCCTCGACAAGCGAGCAGCAGAAGCTCTACCGGGCCGTTCTCGACGCCGTGGACGGCGCCCCCGTCGTCTTTCGCACGCTCGATATCGGCGGCGACAAGATCCTGCCCTACATGTCGGCGATCGAAGAGGAGAACCCCGCCCTGGGCTGGCGGGCGATCCGGATCGGGCTTGATCGCCCCGGCCTCCTGCGAAGCCAGGTCCGCGCCCTGCTCAAGGCGGGATCGGGGCGCGACATCGCCATCATGCTGCCGATGGTCGCCACGGTGGAAGAATTCACCCGGGGCCGCGAGATTGTCGCACGCGAGATCGCCTATCTGCGCCGTCATGGCCATGCGATGCCCACCGATATCGCCATCGGCGTGATGATCGAGGTACCCGCGCTGCTCTTCCAGATTCGGGAAATCTGCGCCCTGGCGGATTTCATCTCGGTGGGATCGAACGACCTCCTCCAATTCCTCTTCGCCGCCGATCGTGAGAATCGCCAGGTCGCACAGCGCTACGATCCCTTGGGGGTGGCCTCCCTGCGCGCCCTGCGCCTGATCGCCGATACCGCACGCGAAAGCGATTGCCGGGTCTCCATCTGCGGCGAGATTGCCGGACGCCCGCTCGAGGCGATGGCGCTGCTCGGCCTCGGCTTCCGTACGCTGTCGATGGCCCCGTCATCGGTGGGCCCGGTCAAGGCCATGCTGCTCGCCCTCGACGCGCAGGAAGTCGGCGCCGTGATCCGCGAGAAGCTCGACGATCCCGAGACCGGCCCGACCCTGCGCAGCACGCTGGCGCAATTCGCCGAGCGGCGGCGCATCCCTGTCTGAGGCCGCGAAACGATCGCCTTACAGCCCCAACGCGCGTGCCAGTGCGATGCCGACGAGCCCGGCGGCGATGGCTGCGATCTCCATTCGGGTGGCGATCATCACGGCAATCGCCGCACTGATCCCGACGAAGGCCGGCGATCCCGCCTGGGCAGCGATCGGCAGGATCGTGGCGATCACGATGGAGCCCGGCAGGGCGCGCAGAGCCCGGGCGAGGCGTGGGCCGATGGTGATCCGGTTCATGAAGATCACGCCGGAAGCGCGGCAGAGATAGGTCACCCCGGCCATGGCGACGAGGGCGATCAGCGTGCCGTAGGGCGTGGCGAGCGTGAATTCAGGCATCATCGATCATTGCCCCTGCGATGGCGCCGGCGAGCGCACCGATGATGATGAAGGCATAGCCGGGGATCAGCGCCTGCGCGATCAGCGCCGCGCTGCCCGCGACACCCCAGGGAATCGCCGGGCGAAACCCCTTCCACATCGGCACCAGCATGGCGGCGAAGAAGAT
>NZ_DATGCW010000274.1:0-3234 GCF_035311605.1 Saliniramus sp. | reverse complement strand
GACAAGGATCGCCAGCCCGATCGCCGCCTCTGCGGCGGCTACGGTGAGCACGAACAAGGCGAAGACCTGCCCGACAATATCGTTCAGGAAGCTCGAGAAGGCGACGAGATTGATGTTCACCGACAACAGAATCAGCTCGATCGACATCAGGATGACGATCACGTTCTTGCGGTTGATGAAGATCCCGAGCACGCCCAGCGTGAACAGGATCGCCGCCAGCGTGAGGAAATGGACCAGGGTGATCATCGCATCGGCTCCTTACACGCCCTCGCGGTTTTTGACCTTGCGGATCTCGATTGAGGTCTCGCGGGTGCGTGCGGCCTGCTTCGCCGCATCCTGACGCTTCACGCCGGGTCGGTCACGCAGGGTCAGCACGATCGCCCCGATCATCGCCACCAGAAGGACCAGCCCGGAAAGCTGGAAGAAATACACATATTTTGTGTAGATCACCGAGCCGAGCTGGGCCGTGTTGGTGATTCCCGGCTGCGCGTCCGCTGCTGCAGGCAGGTTCAGCAAGGCTGGATCGACGGTGTAGGTGGTGACAACCAGAACCAGTTCGACGAGGAAGATGACGCCCACCACCGCGCTGATCGGCAGATATTGCAGCGCACCCTGGCGCAACTCCGCGAAATCGATGTCGAGCAGCATGATCACGAACAGGAACAGCACCGCAACGGCGCCGACATAGACGACGATGAGGATCATCGCCAGGAACTCGGCGCCGAGCAGAATGAAGAGTCCCGCCGAATTCACGAAGGCGAGAATCAGAAAGAGCACCGAGTGCACGGGATTGCGCGCGGCAATCACCAGAAAGGCCGAGGCCACGGTGATGGCGGCAAACAGATAGAAGAAGGCGGCGGTGACCGTCATGCGCTTTCGCTCGAAGCCTGTTGCGGTGGCTTGTCAGGTTCTGCCCGCATGGGTACGGGCGGCCTGTCTATAGACCCCGTTTCGCGACCGCACAACCCGTGTCCGGCCAAACCCGGCAACCATTCCGAACAAAAAGCCCCCATGCGGGCCCCGGTCGGTCGCCATGAAGAATGCTCAGCGATAGGGCGCATCCATCGCCAGATTGCGCGCGATCTCGCGCTCCCAGCGATCGCCGTTATCGAGCAGCTTCTGCTTGTCGTAGAGCAGCTCTTCGCGCGTCTCTACGGAAAATTCGATATTCGGACCCTCGACGATGGCATCAACCGGGCAGGCCTCCTGGCACATGCCGCAATAGATGCACTTCACCATGTCGATATCGTAACGCGTCGTGCGCCGGGTCCCATCATTGCGGCGCGGGCCAGCCTCGATGGTGATGGCCTGGGCGGGGCAGATCGCCTCGCAGAGCTTGCAGGCGATGCAGCGCTCCTCTCCATTGGGATAGCGCCGCAGGGCGTGTTCCCCGCGAAAGCGCGGCGAGGTGGGATTTTTCTCGAAGGGGTAATTGATCGTCGCCTTCGGCTTGAAGAAATACCGCAGCGCCAGAAGAAAGCCGGAGACGAACTCCTTCAGGAGGATCGCCTTAGCGGCCTGATCGAGCCTCATCGCCTTCTCCATGACCCACTCCTCATTCGAACATGGTCGACACGGTGGTGCCGAACAGATAGCCGATGATCGGGAACGCGATCACCGTCAACGTGAACAACGCAACGCGGAAAATCCGGATCCGCCGCTCGTAATCAGCCTTTTCGGCCGCATTGGTCGATCGATCCGTCTCCCGCAGCTTTGCGGTAACGTAGCCGCCGATCGTCTTGAAATTCACCAGCCCGATCAGGAAGCCGATGGCCGCCCCGATCATGCCCGCCGGTGAAATCCACTCGATCACGCCGCCCTCCCCTTACTGTGCGCCCGGCGCCCAGCCGGTCAGCTGCAGCACGCCGGCCACGATCACCACGGCGGCGAGCGAGATCGGCAGGAACACCTTCCAGCCCAGCCGCATCAGCTGGTCATAGCGGTAGCGCGGCACGAAGGCCTTGGTCATCGCGAACATGTAGAAGCACAGCGCCATCTTCAGAATGAACCAGACCGGACCCGGCACCCAGGTGAAAGGCGCGAACGGGATCGGCGACAGCCAGCCGCCGAGGAACAGGATCGTCATCAGCGCACACATGGTCATGATGGCCACGTATTCGCCGAGCATGAAGAGCAGGTACGGCGTGGAGGAATATTCCACCATGAAGCCGGCCACGAGCTCCGATTCGGCCTCCGGCAGATCGAAAGGCGGGCGGTTCGTCTCCGCCAGCGCCGAGATCAGGAAGATCACGAACATCGGGAAGAGCGGCAGCCAGAACCAGCCGAGAATGCCCCAGCCATTGTCCTGCGCCAGCACGATCTGCGTCAGGTTCAGCGAGCCGACACAGAGCAGCACGGTGATGATCACGAAGCCGATGGAGACCTCGTAAGAGACCATCTGCGCCGCCGAGCGCAGCGCGCCGAGGAAGGCGTATTTCGAATTTGAGGCCCATCCACCCATGATCACGCCATAAACCTGCAACGAGGATACCGCGAAGACGAACAGGATGCCGACATTGATATCGGCGATCGCCCAGCCCTCGTTGACCGGGATCACGGCCCAGGCCGCGAGTGCCAGCACCACGAGGATGAAGGGCGCGAGCAGGAACAACCCCTTGTTGGCGCCCGCCGGGATCACCGGCTCCTTGAGCACAAATTTCAAGAGATCCGCGAAACTCTGCAACAGCCCCCACGGGCCGACAACATTGGGCCCCCGGCGCAGCTGCACGGCAGCCCAGACCTTGCGGTCGGCATAAAGGATATAGGCGATGAAGACGAGCAGCGAGACCATCAAGACGAGGCTCTTGAAGGCAATGAGCAGCACGGTGAGGAGAATTTCCGGCATGATGATTTTGTCCCGTATCCTTGCTCACTCAGCCGCTTCGCGGCTTTCCCCGGCGGCAAGCGCCGAGCATTCCGCCATGATCGCGGATGCGCGCGCGATCGGGTTGGTCAGGTAGAAATCCTTGACCGGACTCGCAAACGGCGCATCCCCCGGCTTGCCCTTCACCTTGGCCGCCGCCTTGACCGCCGCCGCCACATCGCTTTGCGCGATCGCGTCGATCGCCGCCATATGCGGGTAGGCCGCATACAGCTTTTCGCGCAACTGCGCCAGATTGTCGAACGGCAATTTGTGACCCAGCTGATCGGACAGGGCGCGCAGGATGGCCCAGTCCTCGCGAGCATCGCCGGGCGGGAAGGCCGCGCGGTTGGCGATCTGCACCCGGCCCTCCG
>NZ_DATGCW010000273.1:0-3305 GCF_035311605.1 Saliniramus sp. | reverse complement strand
GACAAGAGCCTCAGACGCCTGCGCACCGATTACATCGATCTCTATCAGGTGCACTGGCCCGACCGCGCCGTGAGCGCCTTCGGCTCGAATGCCACGATCTTCCGCAATGTGCGCGAGCCCGAGCACAGCATCGAATCCATCCTCGACGTGCTGGCCGAGCTGGTGACGGCAGGCAAGGTGCGTCATGTCGGCGTCTCGAATGAATCCGCCTGGGGCACGATGCGTTATCTCGCCCATGCGGAGCACACGGATGCGCCGCGCGTCGCCTCGATCCAGAACGCCTATTCGCTGGTCAACCGGACCTTCGAGGTCAATCTCGCCGAACTCGCCATGCGCGAGAATGTCGGGCTGCTGGCCTATTCACCGCTCGCACAGGGCTATCTCACCGGCAAATATGCCGGCGGCGCGCTGCCCAAGGGATCGCGCAAACAGCTCTTCGAGCGGCTCGCGCGCTACGAGAAGCCCGCCGCCATGGCCGCCTACGAGGCCTATGTCGCACTCGCCCGCGAATACGGGCTCGACCCGGCACAGATGGCGCTCGCCTTCGTCACCAGCCGCCCCTTCGTCACCAGCAACATCATCGGCGCGACCACGATGGAGCAGCTGAAGAACAACATCGATTCAATCGATGTGACGATCACGCCCGAGCTCGAGGAGCGTATCGACGCGATCCACCTGCAATATTGCAATCCGGCACCGTAAGGGGTGCGTGCGGGGATCAGGGTTTGCCGCTTGTCACCGGACGGCCCTTGACCGGTTTGCCGGTCACCTTCCGGGGCGCAGCGCTCGCGGCATTGCCCCCGGGCGTCTTGCGCGGAAAGGATTTGCCGTCGGCGGATTTGCCGACGGATGTGCCCACGCTCTTGCCCACCGCCTTGCCGACAACCTTGCCCTTCGCCTTGGCGTCGCCCTGCCCCGACGCCGTCGCCGCGCCCATATGCACCATGGGACGCGGCGTACCGTTCATCTGACCGGCCACGCGGTTGACCATGTCGCGCATGGCGCCGGCGAGGGAGATCAGACTGCCGCGCGCACCGCTTCCCGGCTCCGGCGCACTCTCCGGAATTCCCGTCTTGCTGGTGGATACCGCCGGTGCGGGCGCATGCGCAGCGGAAACCTCCGGTTCGGGTTTCGCCTTCTCCCTGCGCTTTTGCGCCGCGCCGGACTTGGCCTGCGAGACGGCGTAATGCACGACCCGGCGCGCGGTCTCGGGCTTGAGGCGCTGGAAGACGTTGTAAGCCTCTTCGAGCAGTTCGACCGAGGGCTGGCGTCCGCTGCGCTTGCCCAGCAGCGTCTTGAAGTTCGGCCACGTCAGACCCGCTGCCGAGGCGATGAAGAGGATGGCGTCAAAACGAGGCGCATAGAACGCGTTCACCACCTTGCCGAGATCGATACCGACCTTGTCGGCGATCGCGGCCATGACGTCCTCCATGCGGTTGCGCTTGATCCACTGGACGAGCTCGGCCTCCTGGACCGGCTGATCCTTGCCGCGTTCCTTGATGAACTGGCGCGCCATGTCGAGATCGGCCGCGAGGAATTCGCGCCCGCGATCGGGGACGAATTTCTTCTGCATGTCGGCGATCACCGAATCGATCGCCTTCTCCATCCGCTCGCCGAGCTCGTCGACCAGCGTCTGGCGGACCTTGTCGCGCACGGAATCAGCGAGCTTTTCGACCTGCTCCGGCGTCAGCTCGCCGCGATAGTTGAGCGCATCCTGGATCTCGGGGTCGTCCTGCGAGCGCGCCATCAGCCGGGCGAAGCCGTCATCGGAGAAACGCGCGCCCTCGTTCGTGGCGAGCGCGCGGATGGGATCGTCCTCGTCGCGGGCGATGATCGAATCCGTGACGCGCTCCGAGAGGCTGTTTCGGCGCGATACGGCCAGCACATGCATGGCGCTCTTGGTCTCCACCACGAAGATCAGATCGTCATCGCCAAGCTGTTCGGAGCGCCCGAGCACCGGGGTCGCAACTTCGTAATTGTCGTCGAAGGCGAGCTCGCGCACCATCTTCAGCGGCGCGCGCGGAATGTCGGCCAGGCGCTCGGAAACCGCGTAGCGTACGCGGAAGTCGACGTCCTTGGCGAGCCGCAGCATCACCTCGTCGAAAGTGGCGATCACGTTCTCGTCGAGCCAGCGGGCATTGTCGACGAAGAGATTGGTGATCTGGCGCAGCATCGCCATGCGCCGGCGGCGATCGGTGCCGGCGAGGATGTCGTCCACCTCTTCGATCATTGCTTGCGCAGGGCTCATCGATCATCCATCGGGTTCGGACCGTGACCATAGGTTACCGCGTCAGGAGTTTCATAAGAGTGAATTGAACCGCGCACGTATTGAAAATTGTTCAAAATTGTTCAGCGCAATCGTTTCCGTGCCGCTCGGGCGACGAATGGTGCGTGGAGAACAGGGTCGGTCCCGTTTCCGCACCTTGCGCCCTCTGGTCAATCGTACACAATGAGTGTGCTGGGGAATGACGGGAGGCGCCGATGCCACGCTTGTTCGCAGGTTTCGAAATCCCCCCGGATCTCGTCGAACGGCTCGCGCTGTTTCGCGCCGGCCTGCCGGGTGCGCGCTGGATCGATCCGGAAAATTACCATCTCACCCTGCGTTTCATCGGCGATGTCGACGGGCATGTGGCGCACGAGATCGATACCGCGCTCGCCGAGATCCGCCCCCGCGCGCCAGTGGCGGTGACTTTCGAGGGATTTGACGTGTTCGGCGGCGAGCGCCCGCATGCGCTGATCGTGCGTGCGAAACTTACCCGCGAACTCGCCGATCTTCAGGGCGAGATCGAGCGGCGCCTGCGGAAGGCCGGGCTGGCGCCGGAAAAACGCAAATTCGTGCCGCATGTCACGCTGGCGCGGCTACGCGGCGTCGAGCCGCTGCTCGCTGCCGATTACATCGCACGCCAGGGCCGGTTTCCGGATCTGCGCTTCGAGGCCGGCCATATCAGCCTGTTCTCGGCCCGTGACATCACCGGCGGTGGGCCCTATCTCGTGGAAGCGGCATATCCGTTCGCAGGAATGGCTCTGGCGGCCAATCGCTAGGCCTGCCCCGTCACGGGTGCGCCGGCAAAAGACATTCGCGCAGCATGAAAGGAAAGACCCATGTCCGGTGAGCGGCTCAGCAATGCGGAACTCGACGATCTCTTCGAAACGCTCGAGGGCTGGGAGAAGGTCGATGGTCGTGAGGCCATCCGAAAGACCTTCGTCTTCGCCGATTTCGTCGACGCGTTCGGCTGGATGAGCAAGGTGGCGCTGACCGCCGAGAAGATGGATCACCATCCCGAATGGTACAACGTCTACAAGAC
>NZ_DATGCW010000272.1:0-9257 GCF_035311605.1 Saliniramus sp. | reverse complement strand
CCGATCCTGTATCTGATCGGGGGCATGCTCACCGTGCTCGCCATCGCCATGCTGATTCCGGTAGGTGTCGATCTCTATGCCCATAACGAGGACTGGAAGGCCTTCGCGATCTCCAGCGCGATTACCTTCGCAGTGGGCATGCTGCTTCTGTATTTCGCGCAGGTGCAGCTGGATAGCGGCCTGACCCTGCGGCAGGCCTTCCTGCTCACGCCGATGGCCTGGCTCTCGGTGGTGCTCTTCGCCGCCCTGCCGCTCTACATCTCCGATTTCGAGCAGATGCGCGAGAGCTACGCCAACGCCTTCTTCGAGGCGATGTCGGGGCTGACCACAACGGGGGCGACGGTGATCGTCGGCCTGCAGGAGGCTCCGCCGGGCGTGCTGATCTGGCGCGCGATCCTGCAATGGCTGGGCGGAATCGGCATCATCGCCACCGCCATTGCCATCCTGCCGGCGCTGGGTGTCGGTGGCATGCAGCTGTTTCGCACCGAATCCTCCGATCGCTCGGAAAAGGTGCTGCCGCGCGTGCGGGAAGTGGCTGCCGCCATCACCACCATCTATGTCGGCTTCACCATTGCCTGCATCGCCGCCTACTGGCTTGCCGGGATGAGCGGTTTCGACGCCGTGGCGCATGCACTGACGACGATCTCGACAGCCGGCTTTTCCACGCATGATGCATCGCTGGGCCATTTCACCAATCCCGCGATCCACTGGATCGCGGTCTTCTTCATGATCGCCGGCGCCATCCCGTTCGTGCTCTATGTCCGCCTGTTCCAAGGCGAGACGGATACCTTGCGCAACAGCCAGGTGCGGGTGCTGCTCGTCTTCCTGCTGGTGATCGTGCTCATCATGACATTGTGGCTGAGTGTTTCCGGGCGTTTCGCGTTTCTCGATGCCTTGCGGCTTGCGTCCCTCAACGTCGTCTCCGTGGTGACCACGACGGGATTCGCCTCCGCCGATTACGGTGGATGGGGCAATGTGGCGATCGGCATCTTCTTCGGGCTGATGTTCGTCGGTGGCTGTACCGGCTCGACCACCGGGGGCGTGAAGATCTTCCGCTACGAGGTGATGGCCAAGCTCCTGCAGAGCTATTTCCGGCATCTTCTGTTTCCACGCGGCATTTTCCCGCGCACCTATGCCGGGCGAGAACTGCCCGACGACGTGATCCATTCCGTGGTGGTCTTCTTTTCGCTCTTCTTCATCTGCTACGGCGCCATCACCATCACCCTGATGGCCTTCGATCTCGATTTCCTCACCTCGGCCTCGGCGGCGGTGAGCGCGCTGTCGAATGTCGGTCCCGGCCTCGGCCCGATCATCGGACCGGCGGGCAATTACGCCACCCTGCCCGACGCGGTGAAATGGACACTGGCCTTCGCCATGCTGCTCGGTCGGCTCGAACTGTTCACCGTGCTGATCCTGTTCATGCCGCGCTTCTGGCGCGGTTGAGCGCGCTTGCCACGATTATACGGGCGTGATCACGCAGGCGAGAGCGCGGAATTTCTTGCACCGCAATCCATGCGGGTGAGTGATACTCATCGTGCGGCGCGGCGCTTGCGCGGCATGAACCGGGAGGCTTGGGCGGGTGCGGGCGCAGAATACGCTCATCGGTGTCGGCTGGATGCTCCTGACGACCCTGCTGCTCGCCAGCGTCACCGCCATCGTGCGCCATATCGGCGCGGATCTGCCCGCTGCCCAGGGCGCCTTTATCCGCTATGCAGCCGGCGCGCTGATGATGCTGCCCTTCATGGGCGCACTGCTGACACGTCGCCCCTCGGGCCGAATCCTGCATCTTCATCTCCTGCGCGGCGCGGTCCATGGGGTCGGGGTGATCCTGTGGTTCTACGCAATGGCGCGCATCCCGATGGCCGAAGTGACGGCTCTGGGCTATGTGGCGCCGATCTTCATCACCATCGGTGCGGCCCTGTTTCTCGGTGAGGCGCTACACATGCGCCGGGTCTTCGCGGTCTGCGCCGGAATCGCGGGCGCATTGATCATACTGCGACCGGGTTTTCAGGAGGTCTCGATCGGCCAGATGGCGCAGGTGGCCGCCGGCCCCTTCTTCGCCACATCCTTCCTGATCGCGAAACGCCTGAGCGGAACCGAGGATACAGCGGTGATCGTGG
Organism: Saliniramus sp.; assembly: GCF_035311605.1. Taxonomy (NCBI): domain Bacteria; kingdom Pseudomonadati; phylum Pseudomonadota; class Alphaproteobacteria; order Hyphomicrobiales; family Salinarimonadaceae; genus Saliniramus; species Saliniramus sp. Next base: position 7,137 of record NZ_DATGCW010000272.1, on the reverse strand, counting down.
GGCTGCTCTCGGTCTTCTGCACCATCGCATTGGCCCCCGTGGCCGCAGTGCAATGGGTTGTCCCGAGCTTCGAGCAGGTCGCATGGCTGAGCCTCGTCGCGGCCTTCGCAACGGCCGGGCACTGGACCATGACAAAGGCCTTCCAGAACGCTCCGATCACGGTGACACAGCCGGTGCAGTTCCTGCAACTGGTCTGGGCGACGCTGATGGGCATCGTCCTCTTCGCAGAACCGCTCGACCCCTTCGTCATCCTGGGGGGCGGCATCGTTGTAGGAGCCGCGACCTTCATCTCGCATCGCGAATCCGTGCTCGCGCGCCGCGCAGCGAAGGCCGAGGAGGCCGCGACGCAGGCCGAGCCGGTCGCGATCGTGCGCCGGGAACGTGAAAAGACCTGAGGGGGAGACGATGAAGAAAATGCCCGCAGCCCTGCTCTTCGACGTGTTCGGCACCGTGGTCGACTGGCGCGGTTCGATCGCGCGCGAGGCGAAAATGTTACTCGCGACCAGAGGCTACACCCTCGACTGGGATGCCTTCGCCCGGGACTGGCGAGCGCGCTACCAGCCGGCCATGGAGCGGGTCAGATCCGGTGCGCGCGGCTTCGTGCGCCTCGACGTGCTGCATCGGGAAAATCTCGTCGAGACGCTGGAAGCCTTTGGCGTGACCGGTCTCGCCGAGGCCGAGATCGACCATCTCAACCGCGCCTGGCACCGGCTCGATCCCTGGCCCGACGCGCCCTCCGGGCTCGCGCGGCTCAAACGCGCGAGCATCATCGCCACGCTTTCCAACGGCAATATCGCGCTGATGGTGAACATGGCCCGCCATGGCGGTCTGCCCTGGGATGCGATCCTCGGCGCGGAGGTTGCGCGCGCCTACAAGCCGCAGCCCGAGGCCTATCTGCGCAGTTGCGAAGCGCTCGCCCTCGCTCCCGGCGAGACCATGCTGGTCGCCGCCCACAATTCCGATCTCGCCGCCGCCGCCGCGGCGGGCATGCGCACGGCCTTCGTCCTGCGTGCGCAGGAATACGGCGATCCCGGCCACGAGGATGCGCAGGCACGTGGTGATTACGATATCATCGCGAATGATTTCCACGATCTCGCCGAGAAACTCGGTATCGCCGCGAATTGAGGCACGCCCTAACGGCACGATCGTGGCATGCTGCAGATCCCGGCCCATTGCAGAACGCGAGCCCGTCAGATGCCCGATACGCTTTCCGACTTCCTGATCGACCAGCAGGTCACCTTCATCTATACACGAGACCTTCCGGCTGCGAGCCGGTTTCTGTCAGAGACGCTGGGGCTCGATCTGGTGCTGGACCAGTTCGGCATCTGCCATATCTACCGCGTCTCGCCGACATCATTCCTGGGCGTTTGCACCAATCGCGAGCCGCCGGAGAATCCCGGCGTGACCTGCACCTTCGTGGTCAACGACGTCGATGCTGCGCATGTATTCCTCTCAGAGCGCGGTGTGGTTTTCGACGGGCCGCCGCGCCTGTCGGAAAAGTTCAACGTCTATGCAACCTTCTTCGGCGGGATCGAGAATTATCGCTTCGAATTGCAGGAATTCCGTGATCCGGCCTGGCCGCGCCCGTGAAGCCGGCGGGCATCAGCCGCGTTCCCCCGCCGCCTCGAAATCGGCGCAGAGCAGATGCATGTCATCCAGACTGAGCGGTGCGTCGACCTGGGCGCAATACCCTGCGCGGGTATCGCGCTCTTGCAGATGGCGGCAATCCTGGCAGCAGCCGAAACAGGGCGCGCCGTGGCTGACGGCGATCTCGCCGGCGAGCCGGCGCATGGTCGCGATCAGGTTCTCACGCTGGTCAGCGGGCAGATCGGCGACGGCCTGTGCAAGGGCGCAGGCGCCATCCTCGGCCAGACAGGCCTCACCGGACGTCGTCAGCGCGAAGCGCACGCTGCGACGGTCGCGATCATCGCGCGCGCGGGTCAGCAATCCGGCTGCGACCAGTGATTTGATCGTCTGCGAGGCGGTGCCGCGTGTCGTGCCGTGATAGCGGGCAAAGGCCGAGGGTGTGCGTGAGAAGGGATTGGCGCGCGCCATGTAACGCAATGCCGCCCATTGCGCCGCGCTCAGACGCTGCACGGAATTGCGACCCTTCGCCTCCCCCGGATCCTCTCCGGACCGGGCAATCCGCGCCAGATGAACGATCAGATCCGCTGCGAGCTCGGCATCGGGCCCGCTGGCCATCGGTGCCGGTTCCGGCACATCGGACGCGAGCATCACTGGAGGGTTGCGTTTCATCGTGTCAATGTATCGTTTCGCTATCATATTGACAAGCGCCTGCAACGCCCCAATGTTTCAGATGTTACGGCTTTGCCGGACGCCGGATTCGCGCGGTGCAATCGCGAGGTGAGGTTTGTGGCGCCCCTCAATAGCATTGTTCCGGCGAATGTGCCGTAGATCAACGCTGACAACCCAACAGGTTCATCATGAAGCGTCAACAGGGCGAGAATGCCCCATCGACCGACGGGCCATCCGCTTCAGCGGAGAGCCGTAACGTCTTCGGCGAGCCGCTCGCGACCTGCTCGATCGCCCCGATGACGGGATTTTTCCGCGACGGCTGCTGCGAAACGGGTCCGGAGGATGTCGGGCGCCACGTGGTCTGCGCCCAGGTGACCCGGGAATTCCTCGACTATTCGCGTGCCCGCGGCAACGACCTGATGACGTCGCGCCCGGAATTCGGTTTTCCGGGGCTGCAACCGGGGGATCGCTGGTGCCTGTGCGCCGTTCGCTGGCGTGAGGCGCTGGAAGCCGGCGTCGCCCCGCCGGTCTCGCTCGCCGCGACGCATGAGCGCGCCCTCGACATCATCGATCTGCAGGAGCTGAAGGCGCATGCCCTCGACCTCACCTGAATTCCCGACGCAGGATACCGGGGCACTCGCAAACGATACCGCGATCGGCGGTTTCGTCTTCGACAACAGCTATGCCCGCCTGCCCGAGCGGTTCCACGCGAAGCTGCCGCCGGCACCCGTCGAAACGCCCCGCCTGATCCGCCTCAATCACGCCCTGGCCGAGGAGCTCGGCCTTGATGCGCAGGCGCTCGACTCGCCCCAGGGCGCGGAGATTTTCGCCGGGAACCGTCTGCCTCAGGGTGCGGACCCGCTGGCCATGGCCTATGCCGGCCATCAATTCGGCCATTATACGCCGCAGCTGGGCGATGGCCGCGCCATTCTGCTCGGCGAAGTGATTGATCGTGACGGTCGCCGCCGCGACATCCAGCTGAAGGGTTCGGGCCGCACGCCCTTTTCCCGGCGCGGTGACGGGCGCGCGGCGCTCGGGCCGGTCCTGCGGGAATATGTCGTCAGCGAGGCGATGCATGCACTCGGTGTCCCGACGACACGGGCACTGGCCGCAGTCACCACCGGCGAGCAGGTCGTGCGTGACGCGTTTCTGCCCGGCGGCATCGTCAGCCGCGTCGCATCGAGCCATATTCGCGTGGGCACGTTCCAGTATTTCGCCGCGCAGGGCGATCACGAGGCCGTGGCGCTCCTCGCCGATCACGCCATCGCCCGCCATTGCCCGCAGCACGCTGGCCAGCCGGACCGGTATATCCGCTTCTATCAGGAGGTGCTGGAGCGCCAGGCCGCGCTCGTCGCGCACTGGATGAGCCTCGGCTTCATCCATGGCGTGATGAATACGGACAATATGGCGATCTCGGGCGAGACCATCGATTACGGCCCCTGCGCCTTCATGGATGCCTATGATCCAGCGACGAAATTCAGCTTCGTCGATGAATACGGGCGCTACGCCTATGTCAACCAGCCGCGCATCGCGCCGTGGAATCTGGCGCGCCTTGCCGAAGCGCTGCTGCCGCACGTGGATGCGGATACCGAGCGCGGCATCGCCCGGCTCGGCGAGATCCTCGGCACATTTCCCGAGCGCTACCGCGAACACTGGCGCGCGCATATGCGGGCGAAGATCGGGCTCGAACGGGAGGCCGAGGGTGACGACGCGCTGATCGAGGATCTGCTCGAGGCGATGTATCAGGGCGGCGCCGATTTCACCCTGACGTTCCGGGGGCTCACTGACGCCGTCTTTGACGACGGGGCCGATGAGACGATCCGCGATCTGTTCGCGCAGGGTGATGCGATCCGGGCCTGGCTGCAGCGCTGGCGCGCACGTCTTGCGCAGGAGGCGCGCCCGCCGGGCGAGATCGCGAAAGCCATGCGCGCGGTCAACCCCTACGTTATCCCGCGCAATCACCGTGTCGAGGCCATGATCGACGCTGCCGTCATGCGCGATGATTTCGGCAAATTCGATGAACTGATGCGGGTTCTCGCCGAACCCTTTGCGGAAAAGCCGCAACATGCGGCCTATCAGACGCCGCCGCAGGCGCATGAGCGTGTGACGACGACTTTCTGTGGCACCTGAGACAAGCGGCGGGCGGCATGAGCCGCCCGTTATCGCCTCCCCTGTTCGTTCGCTTCAGATGATCCCGAAGAGTAGCAGCAGGATCACGATCGGCAGGGGGATGCCGAGAATCCTCAATATCGGGAAGCCACAATAATCCACCATGCAGCATGGCCTGGTCTCTTCATATCTGTTGAGCCGGGCCAACCCAGGGCGTGTACCAGGGTTCCCTGTTCTGCGCACAATGCCGTCGGCGCGGCATTCCCATCTACGACCCACTTGCTGCGCCCAATTGCGGCATCTACTTGCGCGCAAAATTGTTTTAAGCTTAAACTATATTGTGATCGCAGAAGCCGGGAAACGGGCGCGCGACGAGGGGATAGCATCATGAAGATCGCCGTCATCGGTGGCGGGCCGGCGGGCCTGTATTTCGCGATCCTGATGAAGAAGCAGGATCCCGCTCACGAGATTACCGTGCACGAGCGCAACCGCCCGGATGATACATTCGGCTTCGGCGTGGTCTTCTCCGATGCGACGCTCGACAATTTCGAGGCCTACGACAAACCGAGCTACGAGCGCATCACCCGGGAATTCGCCTATTGGGATGACATCGCCATCCATTTCAAGGGCGAGAGCTTCCGCATCGGCGGCAACGGCTTCTGCGGCTGCTCGCGGCGCACGCTGCTGCTGATCCTGCAGGAGCGCGCCCGGGAACTGGGCATCGCACTCGTCTTCGAGAGTGAGATCGACGACGAGCGCGCGCTCGATGCCGATCTCGTCGTGATCGCCGACGGCATCAACAGCCGGTTTCGGGCGCGTCACGAGGATCATTTCGGCACGCAGGTCGATCTGCGGCCCAACAAGTTCACCTGGATGGGCTCGACGAAGCCGCTCGACGCCTTCACCTTCATCTTCCGCGAGACGCAATGGGGCCCCTTCATCGCTCATGCCTATCAATACGAAGCGGGGCGCTCCACCTGGGTTTTCGAGACCGATGCCCAGACCTTCGCGCACGCGGGCCTCGACGCGATGGACGAGGCGCAATCGGCGAAGCTGATGGAGGAGATCTTCGCCGACGCGCTTGACGGGCACCCGGTCATCACCAACCGTTCGATCTGGCGCAATTTCCCGATGATCCGCAATGCGCGCTGGGTCAAGGACAACATGGTCCTGCTCGGCGATGCCAAGGCGAGCGCGCATTTCTCCATCGGCTCGGGCACCAAGCTGGCCATGGAGGACGCGATCCATCTCTACGAATGTTTCCGCAAGGATGGCAGCGTGGCCGGCGCGCTCGATCGCTTCGAATCGACGCGCCGCGAGGAGACCGAGAAGACCCAGCACGCGGCGGATGTGTCGCTGGTCTGGTTCGAGCATGTGGCGCGGTTCTGGAATTTCCATCCCGTGCAATTCGCCTTCGGCGTGATGACCCGCGCCAAGGCGATTACCTATGACAATCTGCGCCTGCGCGCGCCGGGATTTGTCGCGTCGATCGACCGGCATTTCGCGCAGCAGGTGCGCGAAGCCGGCTTCGATGTCGACACGCAGGATCCGCAAGTACCGATGTTCCAGCCGTTTCGCCTGCGCGAGATGGTGGTGGGAAACCGCGTCGTGATGAGCCCGATGTGCATGTATTCGGCCACGGACGGCCTGCCCGGCGACTGGCACCTGGTGCATTACGGTTCGCGCGCCATCGGCGGGCCGGGGCTGATGTTCACCGAAATGACCTGCGTCTCGCCGCAGGCGCGGATCACGCCGGGCTGTACCGGTCTGTGGAACGACGCGCAGCAGGAAGCCTGGACCCGCATCGTCGATTTCGTCCATGCCAATTCCGATACGAAGATCTGCCTGCAACTCGGCCATGCCGGACGCAAGGGCGCGAGCAAGCTGATGTGGGAGGGCATGGACCGCCCCCTCGAAGAGGGCGCCTGGGACATCGCCTCCGCCTCCCCCATCCCGTATTTTCCCGACAGCCAGGTCCCGCGCGAGATCACCCGCGAGGAGATGGACCAGGTGACGGCGCAATTCGTCGCGGCGACCCGGCGCGGCGAGGCCTGCGGCTTCGACATGCTCGAACTGCATTGCGCCCACGGCTATCTGCTGGCGAGTTTTCTCTCGCCGCTCACCAATACCCGAACCGACGCCTATGGCGGCAGCTTGGAGAACCGCCTGCGCTTTCCACTGGAAGTCTTCACCGCAATCCGCGAGGCCTGGCCGGCGCACAAGCCCATGTCTGTGCGCATCTCCGCCACCGACTGGGCCGAGGGCGGCATCACCGGTGACGATGCGGTGGCAATCGCGGAGGCCTTCGCGCAAGCCGGGGTCGATCTCGTCGATGTCTCCACCGGCCAGACCGTGCGCGAGGCGCGTCCGATCTTCGGGCGCATGTTCCAGACGCCGTTCTCCGACCAGATCCGAAACGAGGCGCATGTGGCGACGATGTGCGTGGGCAACATCACCGATGCCGATCAGGTCAACACCATCCTCGCGGCGGGGCGCGCCGATCTGGTGGCGCTGGGGCGCCCGCATCTCACCAACCCGTTCTTCACCATGCAGGCGGCGGCCTGGTATCAGGCCGAGAAGATGCCCTGCCCGCCGCAATATCAGCCCGGCCAGGAGCAGATCATGCGCAATGCCGTGCGCGAGCGTGCCGATCTGGAAGATCTGCGCATTCGTGGGAAGCCCAAAACCCGCGCGGAGCTGAAGATGCGTGCCTGAAGCGCCGTCGATCGTCTGGGGACGTCAGTCCATCCCGGCCATTTCCAGAACGATCGC
>NZ_DATGCW010000271.1:0-15258 GCF_035311605.1 Saliniramus sp. | reverse complement strand
CTTGAACTCCGCCCGCGCGGCGGAGAAAAGCTCCTCCGCACGCTCGATATGCCAGTCCATCGAGCCGCCGACATCGAGAAAGAGCAGAACCTTCACCGCATTGCGCCGCTCGGGCCGCATCTTCACATCGAGATAGCCCTTTTCGGCCGTGCCGCGAATGGTTCCCTCGAGATCGAGCTCTTCCGCCGCGCCGGTGCGGGCGAAGCGGCGCAGGCGGCGCAGCGCAACGCGCATGTTGCGGGTGCCGAGCTCGCGGGTATCGTCGAGATCGCGGAATTCGCGTTTGTCCCAGACCTTCACTGCGCGGAAATTACGGTTGCCGTCCTGGCCGACGCGGATGCCTTCCGGGTTGTAGCCATAGGCGCCATAGGGGGAGGTGCCGGCGGTGCCGATCCATTTCGAGCCGCCCTGGTGGCGCTTCTTCTGCTCCTCGAGCCGCTGCTTGAGCGTCTCGAAGAGCTTGTCCCAGCCCATCGCCTCGATCGCGCGCCGCTCCTCCTCGCTGAGATGCTTCTCGGCCAGCTTGCGCAGCCATTCCTCCGGGATGCCCTGCGCCTCGAGCGCCTCGCTCATCAGTTCGAGCCCCTCGAAGCAGGTGGCGAAGGCGCGGTCGAAACGGTCGAGATGGCGCTCGTCCTTCACCAGAACGGCGCGGGCGAGAAAATAGAAATCCTCGACGCGTTTCCCGGCGAGATCATGGGACATGGCCTCGATCAGGGCGAGATGCTCCCTGAGGGAGACGGGAACACCGGCAGAGCGCAGGGTGTGAAAGAGGTTGAGCAGCATGGCGACAGGATCACCGAGCGGGCTGGCGCGCGCAAGGGGCAGGCGCGGCAAATTCCTGCGGAAACGATCGCAACGGGGCGTGCGATGCTGCGGATGAGCGGCGCGTGTCGCGCGCCTGTTGACGCTTCGTTAACCAAGACGCGCTCTGATGGAGCACATGGCAGACGGGGAAGACTCCGTCCGTCGCCCGTGGAATCCGTTGACGCCCAAATATGCCCATGGTATCCCATAACATCCCGTCCACGGCGCCGAGAGCGACACGTAACGGTCGCGGTTTTGAGAGCCGCGATCGCGCGGTCCTGCGCATTAGCGCTGCCGACGGAGTGACGCGCCGCGCGGGCTTCGCTGCCCGGCGACCGATCCATGGGGGCTGTGGCACCGACGATGAACCGCTTCGTGTCCAATTTTACCAACCGATTGGACACGAAAGGTCGCGTATCGATCCCCGCGACCTTTCGTGCCGTGCTCGCGCGGGACGGATTCGAGGGGCTCTACGTGCATCCGGCGCTGGATGCACCGGCACTCGATGCCGGAGGCAACGCGCTTCTGGCGGCGATCGACGCGCTGCTGTCGGGGCTGTCGCCCTATTCGGACGAGCACGACCAGCTCTCCACCGCCCTGTTCGGAACCAGCGAAATCCTCAGGATCGATGCGGAGGGCCGCGTGATCCTGACGGATATGGTCAAGAGCCATGCCGGGATCGGCGACCACGTGACCTTCGTCGGGCTCGGCCGGAAATTCCAGATCTGGGAGCCGGAGTGCTTTCGTGCGCATCTCGATATGGCGCGCGCGAAGGTGCGCGCCCTCAAGCAGGGCATCGGCGCGCCGATAACGGGCGCATTCGTTGCTCAGCCAGCTTCGCCGGAGGCTTCTTCTGCAGGGGCGCGGGAATCATGAGTGGTCGCGGTGAAGGAGACAATCCTGCCGCTGGCGGACCGGCCTCTCATGTTCCCGTGCTTCTGGAGGAGGTGCTGATGGCGCTGAAAGCGCGCGAGGGCGGCGCCTTCCTCGACGGCACGTTCGGCGCCGGCGGCTATGCGCGTGCCATTCTCGACGCCCATCCCGACAACCGCGTCATCGGCATCGATCGCGACCCGTCCGCCATTGCGGCGGGGCAGGAGATGGTCGCCGCATCGGGCGGGCGGCTGCAACTGGTCGCGGGGCGGTTCGGCGATTGTGTCCAGATTGCCCGAGAGACGGGGACATTCGGTGTGCTGCATGGCGTCGTGCTCGATATCGGCGTCTCCTCGATGCAACTCGACCAGGCCGGGCGCGGCTTCTCCTTCCGGCTCGACGGCCCCCTTGACATGCGCATGGAGGGGCAGGGCGAGAGCGCGGCCGATCTCGTGAACGGGGCTGACGAGTCGCTTCTGGCCGATATCATCTATCATTACGGCGAAGAGCGCCGCGCCCGTGCCATTGCCCGCGCCATCATCGAGCGCCGCCGCCGCGCGCCCTTCGAGACCACCCGCGATCTCGCCGAGCTCGTCTCCGGCCTCGTGCGCGCCGAGCCCAATGGCCCGCATCCGGCGACCCGGACCTTCCAGGCCCTGCGCATCGCGGTGAACGACGAACTCGGCGAACTCGCCCGGGCGCTGCACGGCGCCGAGGAGGCGCTCGCGCCCGGCGGGCGGCTCGTCGTCGTGACCTTCCATTCGCTGGAAGATCGTATCGTCAAGCAATATCTTGCCCAGCGCGCCGGACGTGGTGGCGGTTTCTCGCGGCATGTTCCTGTCGCCGGCCCCGGCCCGCAACCGAGCTTCCGCCTTGTGACCAAGGGTCCGGTGAAGCCCGGTACGGCGGAGAACGCGGCCAATCCGCGTGCGCGGTCGGCCAAACTGCGCGCGGGCGAGCGGCTCGATGCGCCGGCCCAGCCGGAGTCGGACGCGATCACCACCCTTGCCAGCCTGCCGCGCACGGCGCGAGAGAAGGGGCGGCGATGATCCGTCTGAGCCATATCGTGGCGATTGCGGCGCTGATCGGATCGGCGGGGTACGCCTATTCGATCAAGTATGAATCGATCGTCCAGGCCGAGCAGCTCGCGCGCCTGCAGGCGGATGTCGACCGCGAGCGTGCGGCCATCGCAGTGCTGCGCGCGGAATGGACCCTGCTCAACCGGCCCGACCGGGTACAGGCCCTTGCTGATCGCCATCTCAACGATATCGTCGAGATGGATCCGCGCCGCATCACCCGCTTCTCGGACCTGCCTGCGCGCGGTGAACGCGATGACGGGATCGCCCTCAAGCTCGAGGCGCTCGGTCTCGCCGAACCCACCGCAACGCCCGGCCAGACGGCGCGCCCTGCGGTCTCCACACCCACCACCACCGGTTCGACGAGGTGATCTTCCGTGTCCAGCCCCGATCGTGACCAGACCGAATCCGAGGCGCTTGCCGACGGCGAGCTGCCGGGTGGCCTGTTCGGCGGGTTCATTGCCGGATTGCGGGAACTGTTTCGCCTGCGCGGCGACAAGGGGCGTGCCCGGATCGGCCTTGCCGCTTTCGCATTCACCATCCTCTTCACGGTGCTTTCCGGAAGGCTGGTCCAGCTCGGGATTGCAGCCGATGACGAGGAGGCGGTGCGGCGCGCATCCGTTTCGTCTCTCGGCACGGCACGGCCCGATATTGTCGATCGCAACGGCGAGATTCTGGCCACCGACGTGATGAGCTATTCGGTTTTCGCCGAGCCGCGCAACATCATCGACCCTGACGAGGCTACCGAGCTCCTCACCGCCGTCTTCCCAGATCTCGATTCACGGCGCCTGCGCGAACAGCTGAGCACCGAGCGCGGCTTCATCTACGTGAAGCGCGAGATTTCTCCGCGTCAGCGTGCCGAAGTTCACCGGCTCGGCATTCCCGGTGTCGGCTTCCTGCCCGAGCACAAACGCGTCTATCCCAATGGCTTCGCGGCGGCGCATGTTCTGGGCTATGCGAATATCGACAATGAGGGCATTGCCGGTATCGAGAAGTGGGTCGACGGCCAGGGTCTGCAGGATCTCGAAGGTGTCGGACTGTTGAAGAGCGCTGCGGATCTGGCGCCGGTCGCGCTCTCGCTCGATCTGCGCGTGCAGCACGCCATGCGCGACGAGCTCTTGAAGGCCATGGCGGAATTCCGCGCCATCGCGGCGGCGGGGTTGGTGCTCGATGTGCGCACGGGTGAGGTGGTCGCGCTGGTTTCGCTCCCCGATTTCGACCCGAACAATCCGGTCGAGGCACAGGAAGCGGAAAATATCAACCGGATCAATGTCGGCGTCTACGAGATGGGGTCGACCCTGAAAGCGCTGACGGTCGCAATGGCCCTCGAATCCGACGAATTCGACATCAATTCGACCTTCGATGCACGCGCTCCGTTACAGTTCGGGCGCCAGCGCATCCGTGATTATCGCGGGCAGAACCGTATTCTCAACGTCCCGGAAGTCTTCGTCCATTCCTCCAATATCGGCACGGCGCGCATGGCGCTCGAACTGGGGGTGGAGCACCATCGCGAATTCCTGCGGCGCACCGGGCAACTGGAGCGGCTGCAGACCGAACTCCCCGAGAACGCCGCGCCGCTGGTGCCGAGCCGCTGGACCGAGATCAACACCGCGACGATCGCCTTCGGCCACGGCCTCGCGGTGGCGCCGCTCCAGGCGGCCATGGCGACAGCGGCGCTGGTGAATGGCGGCATGATGATCCCGCCCACTTTCATCAAACGCACCGAAGAAGAAGCGCGCCATCACGCGACCCGCGTCATCAGTGAACAGACGAGCGAGGCGATGCGCTATGTCATGCGCCTCAATGCGGAACGCGGCTCCGCCGGCAATTCGGCGATCGCGGGTTTCTATGTCGGAGGCAAGACGGGCAGCGCCCAGAAGGTGGTGGACGGGCGCTATGTCGAGGGGCTTTTGCTGACGACCTTCTTCGCCGTCGCGCCGGCGGATGATCCGCGCTATCTCTTCCTCACCATCCTCGACGAGCCGAAGGCGACGCCGGATACGCACGGCTTCAATACGGCGGGCTGGAACGCGGCGCCGACTGCGGGCAACATCATCAAGCGCACGGCGCACTTGCTCGATATCCCGCCGCGGTTTAACCCTCCCGAGCAACCTTTCCCGTTGATGACCCGGCTGGGGGCCTGGGGTACGCAATGAGCGAATCGGCGCCGGTAGGCGCACCGAACCAGACACATTCCGCCCGCCTCGCCGATCTCCTCGGCCTGGCGGGTGACGCTTTCGACGACCTCGAGATCACCGGTCTGACGCCGGACAGCCGCGCCGTGGCGCGCGGTTTCGCCTTCTTCGCCATTCCCGGCGTGAAGGCGGACGGCGCGCGCTTCATCCCGCAGGCGCTGGCGCAAGGTGCGCGCGCGATAGTCGCGCCGGGGCCGCGCCCGGATGATCTGCCAGCCGAAATCGCCTGGCGGCAGGTCTCCAATCCGCGCCTCGCGCTGGCGCGTGCCGCCTGCACCTTCTATCCGCGCCAGCCGGAGCGGATCGTGGCTGTGACGGGCACGGCCGGAAAGTCTTCCGTGGCGGATTTCGTGCGCCAGATCCGGCTTGCCCTGGGCGATGCGGCGGCGAGCCTCGGCACGCTCGGCGTGGTGACGGGGCAGGGGGCGCAATACGGCGCGCTGACCACGCCCGATCCCGTCGGCCTGCACCGCATGCTCCAGGATCTCACGGATCGCGGCATTACCGATCTCGCCCTGGAGGCCTCCTCGCACGGGCTCGACCAGCATCGCCTCGATGGTGTGCGGCTCGCCGCCGCCGCCTTCACCAATCTCGGGCGCGACCATCTCGACTATCATCCCACGATGGACGCCTATCTCGCGGCCAAGATGCGCCTGTTCGACAGCCTCTTGCCGATCGGCGCGCCGGCCATCGTCAATACGGATGGTGATTACGCCCGCGAGGCGATCGAGGCGATCCGCGCCGCAGGCCACACCCTGCTCACGGTCGGTACGGATGGAGATTTCATCAAGCTCCAACGGCATGAGATGCAAGGCTTCGCGCAGGGCGTGAGCCTCGTTCATGCCGGGCGGCGCCATGATCTCGCGATCCCGCTGATCGGGACCTTCCAGATCGAGAACGCCCTCGTCGCCGCCGCCCTCGTCATCGCCACGGGTGGCGACCCTGAACGCGTCTTCGCGGCGCTTGCGCAGCTCACAGGCGTCAGCGGGCGGCTGGAGCGGGTGGGGGAGGTCAATGGCGGTCTCTGCGTCGTCGATTACGCCCACAAGCCAGATGCGCTTGCCCATGCGCTCGACGCCTTGCGTCCCTTCGCGCGCGGGCGGCTGATCTGCATCTTCGGCTGCGGCGGCGATCGCGATCCCGGCAAGCGCGCGATCATGGGACGGATCGCGACCGCACGCGCCGATCATGTCATCATCACCGATGACAATCCCCGCGGTGAGGACCCGGCTCTGATCCGCGCTGCCATTCGCAGCGAGGCGCCGGATGCGCTGGAGATCGGTGATCGCGGCGAGGCGATCCGGGCGGGCGTCGCCATGCTCCGCGATGGAGACGTGCTCGTGGTGGCCGGGAAGGGCCATGAAACGGGCCAGATCGTGGGTCAACAGGTTTTGCCGTTTTCCGATCAGGAGACCATCCGGCAGGCCATTGCCGCAAGACTTTCCTAGCCAAGAGGCTTTCGCGGAGTTGAGATGATGAATGCCCAATCGATGCCGCTATGGACGGGCGAGGAAGCGTGCGCGGCGATGCAGGCGCGCTGCATCGGTACCCTGCCTGCGCGCATCGAGGGTATCTCCATCGACACGCGCAGCCTGAAACCGGGTGATCTGTTCTTCGCCATCACCGGCGAGGCGCGCGACGGACATGACTTCGTGGTCCAGGCCCTGGAGAAAGGCGCCGCTGCCGCCGTGATCGCGCGCGACAGGGCCGAGGCGCTGGCTATCGCCTGCGAGAGCCTGCCCGGCGCGCTCTTCGTCGTGCCCGATACGCTTGCGGCGATGGAGAATCTCGGGCGGGCGGCGCGGGCGCGCTCGGAGGCGCGCATCATCGCCATTACCGGCTCCGTCGGCAAGACCGGCTCCAAGGAGGCGATGCGGCTGCTGCTGTCGCGCTCGGGCAGGACGCATGCCTCGGCGGCCTCCTACAACAACCACTGGGGTGTGCCGCTGACGCTGGCGCGGATGCCGCGTGATACGCAATACGGCGTGTTCGAGATCGGCATGAACCATGCCGGCGAGATCGCCCCGCTGGCGCGCATGGTGCGTCCCCATGTTGCCATCGTGACGACGGTGGAGGCGGTGCACATCGAGCATTTCCATTCCGTCTCGGGCATCGCCGACGCCAAGGGCGAGATCTTCCTCGGGCTGGAGCCGGGCGGTGTCGCCGTGATCAACCGCGACAACCCCTATTGCGAGCGCTTGCGGGCCCATGCGCTCGCCTCCGATGCCGGGCGCGTCGTCTGCTTCGGCGAGAGCGAGGGTGCGGATGTGCGTGCCTTGCGCATCATCACGAAGCAGGACATGACCATCGTCGATGCCCGGGTCTTCGAGACGCCGCTGACCTATCGCGTCGGCATGGTCGGGCGGCATGTGGCGATCAATTCGCTCGGCCTCGTCGCGGCGATTCATGCGCTGGGGCTCGATCTGGCCCTCGCGGCCCTGGCTCTGGGCGATCTGACGCCGCCGGTCGGGCGGGGTGCGCGCGAGACGCTGGCCGTGCAGGGCGGTGAGCTCCTGCTCGTCGATGAGAGCTACAACGCCAACCCGGCCTCGATGCGTGCCGCCCTGCAGACGCTCGCCCAGACCGAGATCGGCTTTCGCGGGCGGCGCATCGCCGTGCTCGGGGACATGCTGGAGCTCGGCGATTCCGGCCCCGCCGCACATGCCGAACTCGCGCATTCCGTGGTCGGGAACGGGGTCGATCTCGTCTTCGCGGCGGGGCCCCTGATGAAAAATCTCATGGCGGCCCTTCCCCCGGAGCGCCGTGGCGGCTACGCCAACCTTGCGACCGGGCTCGAAACGGTCGTGGTCGCCGCCCTGCGCGCCGGGGATGTCGTGATGGTCAAGGGATCGCGCGGCATCCGCATGGAGCGCATCGTCGAGGCGGTGAAGAAACGCGCGGGCACGGGCAGTGCGCTCGCGCAAGAGGGATAGTTTGAGCGATGCTGACCTGGCTTGCGGATTTTGCCGCTTATGTGAATGTTCTCAACGTCTTGCGCTATATTACCTTCCGCACCGGGATGGCGACGGCGACGGCGTTTCTGTTCGTGATCTGGTTCGGCCCGGCCATCATCGCCACCCTGCGCCTGAGGCAGGGGCATGGTCAGCCGATCCGCGATGACGGGCCGGAATCGCATCTGCTGACCAAGCGCGGCACGCCGACCATGGGCGGCTTGATGATTCTCGCCGGGGTGCTGGTCTCGACCCTGCTCTGGGCCGATCTCGCCAATGCCTATGTCTGGGTCGTGCTGCTGGTCACGCTCGGCTTTGGCGCGATCGGCTTTTATGACGATTATCTCAAGGTCACCAAGCAGTCGCACAAGGGTTTTTCCGGAAAGTACCGGCTTTCGATCGAGGCCGTGATCGCCGCGATCGCCTGCATTGCGATCGCGCAGATTGCCGCGCCACCGCTCTCCAACAGCCTGGCCCTGCCCTTCCTCAAGGATGTGCTGATCGATCTCGGCTGGTTCTTCGTCATCTTTGCCGCACTCGTGATCGTGGGCGCAGGCAATGCCGTCAATCTCACCGACGGGCTCGACGGCCTGGCCATCGTGCCGGTGATGATTGCCGCCGGAACCTTCGGCTTCATCGCCTATCTGGTGGGCAATGCGATCTTCGCCAATTATCTGCAGATCCACTTCGTCCCCGGTACCGGGGAACTTGCCGTCATCTGCGGGGCGCTGATCGGGGCGGGGCTCGGTTTCCTCTGGTTCAACGCGCCGCCCGCCCAGGTCTTCATGGGCGATACCGGTTCGCTGGCGCTCGGCGGCATGCTCGGCACAATCGCAGTGGCAACGAAGCACGAAATCGTGCTCGCCATCGTCGGCGGCCTGTTCGTGCTCGAGGCTTCCTCGGTGATCATCCAGGTCGCCTCCTACAAGCTGACGGGCAAGCGCGTGTTCAAGATGGCGCCGATCCATCACCATTTCGAGAAGCTGGGCTGGACCGAGCCGCAGATCGTGATCCGCTTCTGGATCATCGCCGTCGTGCTTGCGATGATCGGGCTGGCGACGCTCAAGCTGAGATGAGGAGATAGGCATGACCCCCTCGACCGTCTTCGCCGGGCGCGACGTCGCCCTGTTCGGTCTCGGCGGATCGGGGCTTGCCACCGCCCGTGCGTTGATGGCGGGCGGCGCGCGGGTGCACGCTTTCGACGACAATGCCGAGCGGGTCGAGGCCGTGCGGGCGCAAGGCGTCCCGGTCACGGATCTGCGCGAGGCGGATTTTGCGGGTTTTGCCGCGCTGATACTCTCGCCCGGCGTGCCGCTTACCCATCCCGTGCCGCACTGGAGCGTCACGAAGGCGCAGGCGGCGGGGGTCGAGATCATCGGCGATATCGAGCTGTTCTGCCGCGAGCGGGCGAAGCTGGCGCCGGATGCGCCCTTCATCGCGATCACCGGCACCAACGGCAAATCCACCACCACGGCGCTGATCGCCCATATCCTGCGCGAGACGGGCCGCGACGTGCAGATGGGCGGCAACATCGGCGCGGCGATCCTCTCGCTGGAGCCGCCGGCGGATGCGCGCTTCCACGTGGTCGAGATCTCCTCCTACCAGATCGATCTCACCCCCTCGCTCACCCCTACGATCGGTCTGCTGCTCAATCTCTCGCCCGACCATATCGACCGCCACGGCTCCATGGCACATTACGCGGACGTGAAGGAGCGGCTCGTCGCAAAGGCGAAGCTCGCCCTGATCGGGCGTGACGACCCGCATTGCGAGGATATCGGGCGGCGGTTGTCGCAGGTGGAGGGCGCGGACGTCTATCCCGTATCCGCCACGCGCGAACTGCCCTGGGGCTATTTCATACATGACGGGCTGATCCTCGCGCGCAATGCCGGAGAGGATGTCGATACGGCGCTGGCTCTGGGCGATCTCGAAGGGATCGGCACGCTGCGTGGGGCGCATAACGCGCAAAACGCCGCGTTCGCCTGCGCTGCCTGCTGGCATGCGGGGGTGAGCCCGCCCGCGATCGCGCAGGCACTGCCATCCTTCCCCGGCCTGCCGCATCGCATGGAAGAGGTGCGAGGGCCGGAGGGGCTCGTCTTCATCAACGATTCCAAGGCGACGAACGCCGAATCAACCGCCCGCGCGCTGGCCTCCTTCGCGCACGTCTGGTGGATCCTCGGTGGCAAGCCGAAAGAGGGCGGCATCGACAGCCTCGCGGAATATTTCCCCCGCGTCGCCCGCGCCTATCTGATCGGCGAGGCGAGCAACGCCTTCGCCCGGACGCTGGAGGGCCGCGTACCGTATGAGCGCTGCGGTACGCTCGAGAAGGCTGTGGCCCGCGCTGCGGTCGATGCGCAGGCGAGCGAGGATGAGGCGCCGGTCATCCTGTTTTCGCCGGCCTGCGCGTCATTCGACCAGTTCCGGAGCTTCGAGCACCGGGGAGATGTGTTCCGGGGGGTGGTGAAAAAAACGCCAGGCTGCTAGCGCACAAATATTAGCATATGTAATGCGGATGATGCATAAATCGCTATAATGCTCTTAAAATTTGATTTAATGAAATAAGATATAGTAGTATCTGAAAAATTTATTTTTTTTGCGCAGGCAATAATTATGATCAATATCAAAAGAATAAAAATCAAAACATAATACTTTGTGTTATAAATAAAATAGTTCTTCAATATCCCGTCAAATACAGTTGTGAAAAATACTGCAGACGAGCTAAGAAATATTATAATAATATTCCAAGAAAATATATTGATAGCGTGATCCTTGTCAGGTGCAGCTAAAGCATTTATGAGGTAAATAAAAATCATTAAGCCAAGCGAGATTGTTGCAAATATTATCGCAATTTCCGACAAGTTCATGAAATTTTTTTGCAGCGCGCTTCGTATTGCGTCAGCAAGTTGATTTGTTTCGTTTAGCATTAATGCGGAAATAAGGATGATAATAAAGCCCTCTATGGACAAAAGTCCATTGGCGCCATGATTCACATTTGTAAATATTTTTACATTTCTTATATAATCGATAGATTTTAGTATCATTGTTTAATCTCAAAGGTCAGTTCAAAATCGTGCCAGTTCGGAATCGTGTTTTCCTCTGACAGGTTGATGACTCGAAAATATACCTTATCAACAACTCCTTGAGCTGGAATTTCTGAAAAAAATACTGTTGTCGCACACATTATATTTGTTTTCATTCCTTTATATCTCTGAATTCTCCCATAAAAATTTATTGAGGAATCATCAAAAAAGCCCTGAAACGAGCTTGTGTCTTCTAAATTTTGAAAAGAATTTATGAGGTAAAATCTATATGGCACATGAAAATGCCGTGTAATCTTTGTTACTTCATTTCTGTCTCTATGATGCTTATAAAAATCTTTTTTGCTTGTTCTCTCTTCGCCCGGCACAATATTGTTGTATATTCTGATATTACGATGAAAAGCCTCCTCATTCGAAGATCTTGTTTTACGAAGAAATCCAATTGCACGATATACTGTGAGAGATTTTGATTTAATTACATATGTTATTTCAATTTCTTTATCTCTTTCAATATGTAATAGTTTATTTTCGTCCAGTTTTTGAAGTTTGTTCCTTGAAGAATTTAAAAATACATCTCCATTGTCTGGGTTTTTTGCTAATATTCTGTCGTTGCATGTGTCCGCGACTGCAGAAATTGGATTAATTGCCAGTGCGATTATCGCTAGACACTTAACCCAGGAAAGCCATTCTGCCGATTTGACAATACGGATCATGGTCAACCTATCTCCCCAACCTGAACACCCGGTTTAGCGCCTTGCGCGGGATGATGATGTCTATGAAATGGGTGGCGTTGCGGTGGAGGCGGCGTGCGCCCAGCGCGGCGCGCTCGGGTTCGCTGTCGGAATGCAAAAGCAGATACCCCCGCG
This sequence comes from Saliniramus sp., assembly GCF_035311605.1. NCBI lineage: Bacteria > Pseudomonadati > Pseudomonadota > Alphaproteobacteria > Hyphomicrobiales > Salinarimonadaceae > Saliniramus > Saliniramus sp. Next base: position 3,455 of record NZ_DATGCW010000271.1, on the reverse strand, counting down.
CGCCCTGAACCTCCTTGTCGAAATAGCGGATGTTGCGGCCCGGATTGGCGGCGACGATGCTCGCGGCGAGCTGGCGGTCGCCCTTGCCACCTGCGCGCTGCCTGTAGAAACGCGCCATCAGGTCATCGCGATCGATATAGAAACAGCGCACCGACGGGTCGAGCTTGTTCACGTGGACATGATCGAGCACATCGTTCTGGAAGCGAAGCAGGCTGGCGTCGCTCCTGGCATCCGGCGAGAAGAACTCGATGAAATAGTCGTTCACCGGCTCGCCCTGATCGTCACGCACACGGGTGACGACCTGCAGATAGCGATGAATTTCCTGAGCCAGCGGCGCGCGGCTGCGAAAAAGCCCGCGTCGGCGCCCCGTATCGGCGGCCAGTGCCGCCGTCTCCTCCGAAACATCCCGCCAGCGCGCGGCGATCTGCTGATGCTCGTCGGCGGTCTCGCAGGCAAGCGCTTCCAGAATCAGGGCGCCGAGGCGATTCGAGACCTCATCGACAGCGCCGCTGGGATCGCCGGGATACTTGATCTGGGTATGATCACGATCGGGCAGCACCGCAAACGGGAGCACCATGCCGCCCGTGCGCGAGCCCCAGGCGCGAACCTCCGGAATGTCGATATTTTCGGTAAAGTCGACGGTGATGCCGGCGGTGTTCAGATTGGCAGCCGGCACGCGCACCGTGCCGTCGCTGCCGTCTTCGTTCACGAGGCGGCGGCTGATAGTGCGATAGCCGCGGCTGCCGGTGATGACGAAGGGCCAGATGCCGCCCGGGCCGTAAGGACCCGTATTGGCGCCGCCGGGATCGAGCAGGTCGCGCGTGACCAGGCTGCGCTGGTAGGGCGAGCCGAGTTCGAGCGCATTGAGCATCTCGCGCCCGGTCTGGAAGCCATTCAGGGCGCCCTTGGTGGCGCGCCCGATGAAGGAATTGCCCACCGTCGCCAGCCGCGAGCCGAAATTCGCGGGTGCGAGCATCAGCATGCGCCGGACGGGGCAGTTCTGGCCGTCGGGATAATAGCGCACGGCCCATTCGCGCATGACGAGGCCGGCCGTGGAATGCCCGATCAGATCGAAATGCAGCCCGAGTTCGCCCGCATCCTGCTTTTCGCGAATGACGGCCTGCATCCGCCGCGCCACATCCTCGATGCGGACATCGTCATCGGTCGAGATGTAATCACCCAGCCAGATCCGGGTGATGTCGTAGCCTTCTGCGGCGAGAAAGCGCTCAAGCTTGCGGAACGAGGCAGATGTGTCGCCCCAGCCGTGCAAGATCGCGATCTGTCGGGTCATGCCTGATCCCCTCATCGGGGTCGCTCGCGTCCTGATCACCGACCCCACACAACCCTATGGTATACAGAATCCTCAATTGTGCAATTCCCGCCTCAATTGTATTCGCAACGTTATGGGCCGATGCGGCAGTATCGGTTCTCGCGCAGCATTGCCGGCTGTGCCTTTGCCACTGCCTCAGACCACATTCTCCACCGAGACCGTATGCTGCGCCTCGCCGGTCTTCTCGAAGCTGGTGACGTTGCCGAGGGTGGTTTCGGCGATGTTGTACAGGGCTTCATGGGTGAAGAAGGCCTGGTGGCCGGTGATCAGCACGTTGGGGAAGGTGAGAAGCCGGGCGAAGACATCGTCGCTGAGGATGTCGTTCGACAAGTCCCGGAAGAACAGATCGCCTTCCTCTTCATAGACATCGAGGGCGAGCGAGCCGATCTTGCCGTCCTTGAGCGCGTCGAGCACGGCGGGCGTGTCGATCACGGCGCCGCGCGAGGTGTTCACGATCATGACGCCCGGCTTCATCTTCGCAATCGCCTCCGCGCAGATCAGGTGCCGTGTCTGTGGCGTGAGCGGGCAATGCAGGGAGATGATGTCGGATTGCGCAAACAGCGTGTCGAGATCGACATAGGCGATGCCGCGTGCCTCGCAATCGGGATCAGGCGCCACGTCATAAGCGATCACCCGGCAGTTGAAGCCCTGGAAGATCCCGGCGGTGATGGCGCCGATCTGGCCGGTGCCGATGATGCCGACGGTTTTCTCGTTGAGATCGAAGCCGATCAGCCCGTCGAGATTGAAATTGTTCTCGCGCACCCGGTTATGCGCCTTGTGGATGCGCCGGTTCAGCGCAAGCACGAGGGCCAGTGTATGCTCGGCCACCGCATGGGGGGAGTAGGCGGGCACGCGCGCCACTGTGATGCCGAGTGCCTCGGCCGCTTCCAGATCGACATGATTGAAGCCCGCCGAGCGCAGGGTGACGAGCCTGATCCCCTGTTCGGCGAGTTTTTCGAGAGCCGCCCGGTCCAGCGTGTCGTTGACGAAGGCGCAAACGGCCTGCACATCCCTGGCCAGCACCGCCGTCTCGGCGCGCAAGGATGCTTCGAAATAGGACAGCTCATGCCCCGCTTCGCGGTTCGCCGCGTCGAAATAGGTGCGGTCATAGGGTTTGGTGGAGAAGAAACCGATCTTCATCGTGCTGCATCCTTCCGCGATTCGTGCAATTGCGCGTAGAGCCGTTCGACATCGTCGCGCCTGCACAATTCCGTTCCCGGCGTCATCACGGCGGCGCTGCCTGCGGCCATACCCATCAGGAAAGCGTCCCGGTTGGACAGGCCCGTGCTCAGGCCATGGGTCATGCCGGCCACGAAACTGTCCCCGGCGCCGACGGCGCTTCTGACCTCGACCTTGGGCACTGCCTGCTCGTATGCGCCTTCGCGATCGACCAGCACGGCGCCCTCGTGGCCCAGCGTCACCGCGATCATCTCCGCCTTGCCGCCATCGATCATGCGCTTTGCCGCTGCGCTGATCTCATCCGCGTGATGACAATCCTGGCCGGTGAGCTTGCGGAATTCGCCGTGGCTCGGCTTGACCAGATGGATACCGCCATGCTCGAGCGCGGCCTTGAGCGCGTCGCCGGAGGTGTCGAGCACGAAATGCGCGCCCTTCTCGCGGGCGATGTCGGCGACGCGGGTATAGAAATCGGGCGCGACCCCGCGCGGCAGGCTCCCCGAGGCGACGAGATAGTCGCAATCCATCTCCCGCAATGCATCAAGGCAAGCGGAAATCTCCTCGTCCGAGAGCTTCGGGCCCTCGGGCGTGAAGCGGTATTCCTTACCGCTTTCGCGCTCATAGACCACATGCGAGAGCCGCGTATCGTCCGCAATCGGGATGCGCTTGCGCGCCACGCCCTGCTGGTCGATCAGGTCATCGAGCACATCCCCCGTGGCCCCGCCGGCGAGATAGAGCGCGCAGACGTCACCGCCGAGTTCCCTGATCACCCGCGCCACATTGATCCCGCCGCCGCCGGGATCGAACCGCTCGTTCGAGGTGCGCACCTTGCTCGTATGCCGCACCTTCTCCGCCTCGGCGGAGCCGTCGATCGAGGGGTTGAGCGTGAGCGTGACGATCTTCGCCATGGAGGGTTCCGTTCCTGCGCGTGCTGCAATGCATGATTCGT
>NZ_DATGCW010000270.1:0-6478 GCF_035311605.1 Saliniramus sp. | reverse complement strand
GACGTTCATGATGCGCCCCAGCGTACCGGCACCCACGGGAACCTTGATCGGCTCACCGGAATCGCGCACCTCCTGGCCACGCACGAGACCTTCAGTGGTATCCATCGCAATGCAGCGCACGGTGTTCTCGCCGAGCTGCTGAGCGACTTCGAGCACGAGCCGATCGCCCTGGTTCTCGGTCTCGAGCGCGTTGAGGATCTCGGGCAGGTTCCCGTCGAACTGCACGTCGACGACGGCGCCGATGACCTGGGTGATATGTCCGGTCGGATTGGCCATGGTATCTCGTCCTCTTGGATACTCAGAGCGCCTCGGCGCCCGAGATGATTTCGATGAGTTCCTTCGTGATCTGCGCCTGACGCGTGCGGTTGTAGATCAGCGTCTGCTTCTTGATCATGTCGCCGGCATTGCGGGTCGCGTTGTCCATGGCGGACATGCGCGCGCCCTGTTCGGAAGCGGCGTTCTCGAGAAGCGCGGTGAATATCTGCACGGACAGGTTCTTCGGCAGCAATGTGCCGAGAATGGCTTGTTGCGAAGGCTCGTATTCGTAAAGCGTCTCGCCGCCGTCCAGGGAGGTGTCTGCGGAGGTGTCCCCGGTGGCGGCCTCGTCGTCCGGCGCGACCTGCGCCGGGATGATCTTCTGGGCCGTCGGGATCTGGGCGATCACGGATTTGAAGCGCGAATAGAACAGCGTGGCGACATCGAATTCGCCGGCATCGAACAGTTCGATCACCTTGCGCCCGATCATGTCGGCTTCTTCATAGCCCACATGGCGCACGTCGCGCAGATCGATGAACTCGATGATCTGCTTCGAGAACTGACGGCGCAGGATGTCGTGGCCCTTCTTGCCGACGCAGATGATCTTGACCGTCTTGCCTTCGGCAAGAAGCCGGTTGGTGTGCTCACGCGCAAGACGCGCGATCGACGAATTGAAGGCCCCGCACAAGCCGCGTTCGGCGGTACAGACGATGAGCAGATGCGTCTTGTCGTCACCCGTGCCGGTGAGCATGCGCGGCAGCTCGGCATCGCCCTGGGAGACGCCGGCGGCGAGGTTGGAGAGCACGACCGCCATGCGCTCCGCATAGGGACGCGCCGCTTCCGCCGCAGACTGGGCGCGGCGCAGCTTTGCCGCAGCCACCATCTGCATGGCCTTGGTGATTTTCTGCGTCGCCTTCACCGAGGCGATGCGGTTTCGCAGATCCTTGAGTGACGCCATGGGACGTACGGACCTTTCAAGACTGTCGACGGATCAGCCGGGCGCACTGTGGCGCCCGGCGCGGGATGGCTGGCTTCAGGCCGAGAAGCTCTTGGCGAAATCCTCGACCACGCCCTTCAGTTTTTCGGCCGTATCATCCTTGAGATCGCGGGTGTCGCGGATCGCCTCGAGGATGTCCTCATGCCTGGAGCGCAACACACCGAGCAGACCTTCCTCGAAGGCGCGGACCTTGCCCACCGCGAGATTGTCAAGATAGCCGTTTGTGCCGGCCCAGATCACGCAGACCTGCTCTTCCATCTTCAGCGGCGAGAATTGCGGCTGCTTCAGGAGCTCGGTCAGACGCGCCCCACGGTTGAGCAGGCGCTGGGTGGTGGCATCGAGGTCGGAACCGAACTGGGCGAAGGCCGCCATCTCGCGATACTGGGCCAGCTCGCCCTTGATCTTGCCTGCGACCTTCTTCGTCGCCTTGGTCTGGGCCGAAGAACCCACACGCGACACCGAGAGACCCACATTCACCGCCGGGCGCACGCCCTGATAGAACAGATCCGTCTCGAGGAAGATCTGACCGTCGGTGATCGAGATCACGTTGGTGGGGATGTAGGCGCCGACGTCGTTGGCCTGGGTTTCGATCACCGGAAGAGCGGTGAGCGAACCGGCACCTTCATCGTCGTTCATCTTCGCCGCGCGCTCGAGCAGGCGCGAATGCAGATAGAACACGTCACCCGGATAGGCTTCGCGACCGGGCGGACGACGCAGCAGCAGCGACATCTGGCGGTAGGCGACGGCCTGCTTGGACAGATCGTCATAGGTGATAACGGCATGCATGCCGTTATCGCGGAAATACTCGCCCATGGCGCAGCCGGTAAAGGGCGCCAGGAACTGCATCGGCGCCGGATCGGAGGCCGTGGCAGCGACGACAATGGAATATTCCAGCGCGCCCTGCTCTTCGAGCACCTTCACGAACTGGGCCACCGTGGAACGCTTCTGGCCGATGGCGACATAGACGCAATAGAGCTTCTGGCTCTCGGGAGCACCTTCGACGTTCAGCGGCTTCTGGTTGAGCATGGTGTCGAGGGCGATGGCGGTTTTGCCGGTCTGGCGGTCGCCGATGATCAGCTCACGCTGGCCACGGCCGATCGGGATCAGCGCGTCGATCGCCTTCAGGCCCGTCGCCATCGGCTCGTGCACCGACTTGCGCGGAATGATGCCCGGCGCCTTGACATCGACCCTGCGACGTTCGGTCGCCTCGATCGGCCCCTTGCCGTCGATGGGATTGCCGAGCGCATCGACGACGCGACCGAGCAACCCCTTGCCGACGGGAGCATCCACGATCGCGCCGGTACGCTTGACCGTCTGGCCTTCCTTGATCTCGCGGTCGGAGCCGAAGATCACGATACCGACATTGTCGATTTCGAGATTGAGGGCCATGCCGCGCACGCCCGATTCGAATTCGACCATCTCGCCGGCCTGGACCTTGTCGAGGCCGTAGCAACGGGCAATGCCGTCGCCAACGGACAGGACCTGGCCGACTTCGGTGACCTCGGCCTCCTGGCCGAAGTTCTTGATCTGCTCTTTGAGGATCGTTGAGATCTCAGCGGCTCGAATGTCCATCAGCGGACCTCTTTCATCGCAAGACGGAGGGAATTGAGTTTGGTGCGAAGGCTGGAATCGACCATGCGGCTGCCGACCTTCACGACGATGCCGCCGATCAATGCGGGATCGATTTTCACGTTCACATCAACCTCGGCATCAGCGACTTCACGCAAAGTCGCCTTGATATCATCGAGAACCGCTGCGGAAGGTTGTTCCGCCAGCCGCACCTCGGCATTGACGATACCCTTGGCCTGCGCGACCAGCGCACGATAGTCCCGGATCATCGCAGGAAGCACGAACAAACGCCGCTTGGAAGCGACGAATTTCACGAAATTGCCTGCGAGCCCGGTGACACCGGCCTTCTCGGCAATGGCGGAGATTCCCGCGACCTGTTCTTCGGCGGTGAATACGGGGCTGACCAGAAGCCGACGCAGATCCGCACTCTCGGCGGCCAGCGCCTCGATGACAGCGAGCTTCTCTGCCACATCGTCGATCGCGGCATTCTCCTGCGCCAGCTCGAACAGCGCCGAGGCATAGCGCCCGGCGACGCCCGATACGATCGAACCGCTTGCGTGTTTGGACTCGGCCACCGGCTGTTCTCTTCTCGGTTACCGGGCCACCGTGACGCTTCGGAAAGCGGCGTGGCACGCCCGGACTGGAATGGATGACGGATCGCCGGCGCGGACCTTCACCTGAATACGGTCGTATCCCTGCGAGAGCTCCGCACCCGGAAAGCGGGGGTGCGATAGCATGGGTTTTCGGGGTGCGCAAGCCGCCCGCGCACGCCACCATCGTCGAAGATCAAATCCCATGCCGCAAACGGAGGCCGGCAGGGCCTTTCGGCAAGGTCAGCCACCGATATTGTAGGCTGCCAGCGCCGCCATGTTGACGATGTCGGAATCGGTCGCACCCAGCGGTACGATCTGCACCGGCTTGTCGAGCCCCACGATCATCGGCCCCATCACGGTCGCACCGCCCAGCTCCTGCAACATCTTGGTGGCGATGGAAGCGGAGTGGAACGCGGGCATGACCAGCACGTTGGCCGGGCCTCTGAGGCGCGAGAACGGATATTGCGCCTGAAGATCGCGGTTGAGTGCCACATCGGCGGCCATCTCGCCGTCATATTCGAAATCGACACGCCGCGAATCGAGGATGCGCACCGCCTCCTGGATCTTCTCGGCCCGCTCCGCGCGCGGCTGCCCGAAGGTCGAGAAGGACAGCAGCGCCACACGCGGCTCATATCCCATCCGACGCGCCACGCCCGCAGCCTCTATGGCGATTTCGGCGAGCTCGCGCGCATCGGGCATTTCATGGATCGCGGTATCGGCCACGAGCACCGCACGACCGCGCGTCAGACACAGCGACATGCCGATGACCCGGTGGCCCGGCTTGGCGTCGATCACACGGGTGACGTCTTCGAGCACGGTGGAGGAATTGCGGGTCACGCCGGTGACCATCGCATCGGCATCGCCCAGCGCCACCATGGATGCGCCGAAATGATTGCGATCCTGGTTGATAAGGCGCACGCAATCACGCTGGAGATAACCCTTGCGCTGGAGGCGGTCATAGAGAAACTGGGTGTAAGCCGCATTGCGCTTGGAGAGGCGGGCATTGTTGATCTGGATGTTCTCGCGCCCCTCCAGATCGATCCCCGCAAAGGTCGCGGTTTCGTAGATCCGGTCCTCGCGCCCCACCAGGATGGCGGTACCAAGCCCCTGATTGGCGAAGCTCACGGCCGCGCGGATCACCTGCTCCTCCTCGCCTTCGGCGAAGACGACGCGCTTGGGGAACTTGCGCACACGCTCGAAGATGCGGTTGAGCGTCCCGGCCACCGGGTCGCGCCGTGCCGAGAGCTGGGCGCGATAGGCACGCTCGTCGACGATCGGGCGGCGGGCGACGCCGGTCTCCATCGCCGCTTTCGCCACGGCGGGGGGGATGGTCGCGATCAGGCGCGGATCGAATGGCACGGGAATGATGTATTCGCGCCCGAAGCGCGGGCGCGAGCCCTGATAGGCGGCAGCCACCTCGTCGGGCACATCCTCGCGAGCCAGCTCGGCCAGGGCCTGTGCGGCGGCGATCTTCATCTCCATGTTGATGGCGGTGGCGCGAACGTCCAGCGCGCCGCGGAAGATGTAGGGGAAGCCCAGGACATTGTTGACCTGGTTGGGATAATCAGAGCGCCCCGTGGCGATGATGACGTCATCGCGGATGGCGGCGACCTCTTCCGGGGTGATCTCCGGATCGGGATTGGCCATGGCGAAGATGATCGGCTGATCGGCCATGGAACGAATCATCTCGGCGCTGAAGGCGCCTTTCACCGAAAGGCCGAATACCGCATCCGCGCCGTTGAGCGCATCGGCGAGGCTGCGCGCCTCGGTGCGCGCCGCATGGGCCGATTTCCACTGGTTCATGCCCGCTTCGCGGCCCTGATAGATCACGCCCTTGGTATCGCACAAAAGCACGTTGTCGGGCTTGAAGCCCATCGCCTTGAGCAGTTCGACACAGGCGATGCCCGCCGCACCCGCGCCGTTCACCACAAGACGCGTCTCGTGGATGTTGCGGCCGGTGAGGTGCAGCGCGTTGATCAGCCCCGCCGCCGCGATGATGGCCGTGCCATGCTGGTCGTCGTGGAAGACGGGAATGTCCATCAGTTCGCGAAGGCGCTCCTCGATGATGAAACATTCCGGCGCCTTGATGTCCTCCAGATTGATGCCACCGAAGGACGGGCCGAGGTGGCGCACCGAATCGATGAAGGCATCGGCATCCTCGGTATCGACCTCGAGATCGATCGAATCGACATCCGCGAAGCGCTTGAACAGCACCGCCTTGCCCTCCATGACCGGCTTGGAGGCGAGCGCACCCAGATTGCCCATGCCGAGAATTGCCGTCCCGTTCGAGATCACCGCGACCATGTTGCCGCGCGTGGTCAGATCGAAGGCGCGCGACGGGTCGTCGGCGATGGCCTGGACCGGCACCGCAACGCCGGGCGAATAGGCCAGCGAGAGGTCGCGCTGCGTCGCCATCGGCTTGGTCGGCGTCACCTCGAGCTTGCCGGGGCGCCCGCCGGAATGGAACAGCAGGGCTTCCTGCTCGGTGAAGGAGGGGCGCTTGCTGCGGGCCGGGGCGTCTTTCGGGCCGGGCTGGCTGTCTTTTGCCATCGTCGATCGGTCTCTTTCTGCGGCGGGTGATGGAGCAACACGGAGATGTTGCAGGGGAGCGGACCTTAGGCGAGGCGCGCCCCGTGAACAAGACGCGCCGCACAAGCGGGAAACAAGCGACGCCGAAACCCGCGATGGTGCGGCCGCACCGAGATTCCCGTGCGACGGCGCATGGTCCCGATTGACCGGGCACGCCAGATCCTGTATCTGCACCGCCAACATCGCGGGTGAGGTTCCTTGCTTGGCGATTTTCTTGTCTTACAAACGGCGCTGAGATCGCGCGCCCTGCGCGAGCGACGGAATGCGTCATGCCGGTCCACAGCGACCGCGCGAACGGAGATTGGACCGATGAAGATTCGCAACTCGCTCAAGAGCCTGCGCGACCGCCATCGCGACTGCCGTCTGGTGCGTCGCCGGGGCCGCGTCTACGTGATCAACAAGACCCAGAAGCGCTTCAAGGCGCGTCAGGGCTGAGGCCAATTACCGGCCCGGAATTCCGGGCCGGTTCAAAACT
>NZ_DATGCW010000269.1:0-6660 GCF_035311605.1 Saliniramus sp. | reverse complement strand
TAACGCAAGGTCGCGCCGGGCTGGACGAAGCGCTTGCCCGCATCCGGCTCGACAAGCCCCGCCGCCATTTTCAAGAGCGTCGACTTGCCCGAGCCGTTTCGTCCCACAAGGCAGATGCGCTCCTGGGGTGCGACGGAGAGTTCGGCATTTTCGATCAAGGGCGTGCCGCCGAAAGTCAGCGCCACCCCCTGCAGATGAAGAAGCGGAGGAGCCATGAGCGTCGTTTACGCCTTTTCGCGCGCCGGGTTAAGAGGCGTTTGCCGCAAACCGCATCATCAGCGCCTGCGCACGATCACGAACAGACCCGGATCCATGCGCGAGACAAAATCCACCTCGTCGAGCGCCACCGTGGTGGTGAAACCCTGCGGATCGCGGATGCGCCAGCGTTTCAATTCTGAAAGGCGATCATCGAATGTAAGTGTCACCCGCGAGGTTCCGCCCAGAGTCGAGCGATCCTCGAGCTGGATGTCGACCTCGTCGTCGAAGCGCTCGACATCGAGCACGCTGACGTCGCGCCCGAGATTGACGCGCGAGCCGAGCAGGAATTTCAGCGGCGTCTGCGAGATCGGATACAGATCCTGTGTGTTCAGCCGGCCGTCCTGGATCGCGACCTGCCGCCCGTCCGCGATGACCTGAAGCGTCGCCGGCTCATCATAATCAAAACGCAGCCTTCCGGGGCGATGGACATAGAGCTCGCCAGTCAGCCGGTCGCCATTGGCGTTCATCTGCGTGAAGCTGGCATACATGGTGGTTATGCCGTTGAAGAAGTCATTGGCACGCGCCACGATCTGCTCGGCGCTCAGATTCTCGACCGTGCTACCCGCTGCTGACCGCTCGGGCACCTGCCCGGGGGCTACGCCGCGCACGCCAACCGGCGGCTCGGGAAGCTGCGCCTGGCTGACATGCAGGCGCTCGGGCCGTGGCGGAGGCAACGTATCGATCTGCCAGAAGGCGCGCTGAACGCTTTCGGCAGCAACCGGACCCATGCCGTTCCCGGGCACCGGCACCAGAACGGCACCGGCCAGGAAGGCGAAAGCCAGCCCGCGCAGACGCGCCGCATGACGCGGATCCTGCGCCTTGCCCGTACCAATCCTGTGCTTCACCATACCCTCAACCATGCATCGTCATCCCGTATCCGGTGCAGGCGCGAACCATCACACCACGCTGATATTCTTGCGCGTGCGTAACATCCGGCTGTGGCAGAACCGCGACTCCTTCCGGGCATGCGCGCGGCATGTCCGGCTCCGAACAGCCTCAATCATCGCCGTTTCCATAGCGATCCTCCGGCGATTCCATCAGGATCTCGCGCTTTCCGGCATTGTTGGGCGCGCCGACGATCCCCTCATTCTCCATCCGCTCCATCAGCGAGGCGGCCCGGTTGTAGCCGATCTGCAGACGGCGCTGGATGTATGAGGTGGAGGCCTTCTTGTCGCGCAGGACCACGGCAACGGCCTGATCGTACAGATCGGCGCCCGGATCGCCGAACGAGCCCTTGTCGAACACGGCACCACCGTCATCGCCTCCGGAGCCGCCCTCATCCTCCTCTGACGTGACCGCGTCGAGATAGGCCGGGCGCCCCTGCGTCTTGAGATGGGCCACGACATGCTCGACCTCGTCATCCGAGACGAAGGGCCCGTGCACGCGGGTGATACGTCCGCCACCCGCCATATAGAGCATGTCTCCCTGTCCGAGCAGCTGTTCGGCACCCATCTCACCCAGAATGGTGCGCGAATCGATCTTCGAGGTAACCTGGAAGGAGATGCGCGTGGGAAAATTCGCCTTGATCGTACCGGTGATGACATCGACCGAGGGGCGCTGGGTCGCCATGATCAGGTGGATACCCGCTGCACGCGCCATCTGGGCGAGGCGCTGGATGGCGCCCTCGATCTCCTTGCCGGCGACCATCATCAGATCGGCCATCTCGTCGACGATGACGACAATATAGGGCAACTGATCGAGGCTCATCTCCTCCTCTTCGAAGATCGCTTCCCCGGTCTCGCGGTCAAATCCCGTCTGGACGGAGCGCGTGATCACCTCGCCGCGCGCGGTCGCTTCGGCCACACGGGCATTGAAGCCGTCAATGTTGCGCACGCCCATCTTCGACATCTTGCGATAGCGGTCCTCCATCTCGCGCACCGCCCATTTCAGCGCGACAACGGCTTTCTTGGGATCGGTCACGACCGGCGAGAGCAGATGCGGAATGCCGTCATAGACCGACAGTTCCAGCATCTTGGGATCGACCATGATCATCCGGCACTGCTCGGGCGACATCCGGTAGAGGATCGACAGGATCATGGTGTTGATCGCCACCGACTTGCCCGAGCCGGTCGTGCCTGCCACCAGCAGATGCGGCATCTTGGCCAGATCCGCTATCACGGGCTCGCCGCCGATGGTCTTGCCGAGGCACAGGGCGAGTTTCTGCTTGGAGGATTCGAAATCGCGGCTGGCCAGCAATTCGCGCAGGAAGACGGTGTCACGCTTGACATTGGGGAGTTCGATGCCGATCGCATTGCGCCCCTGGACAACCGCGACACGGGCCGAGACCGCGCTCATCGAACGGGCGATGTCGTCGGCAAGCCCGATCACACGGCTCGACTTGGTCCCCGGGGCCGGCTCCAGCTCGTAGAGCGTGACCACGGGCCCGGGGCGCACATTGATGATCTCGCCCCGCACGCCGAAATCCTCCAGCGTCGATTCGAGCATCGCGGCGTTCTGCTCCAGGGCTTCGCGCGAGACCTCGGCCAGATGAGAGGCGGTGGGCTCCGACAGGAGTTGCAGGGCGGGCAGCTGGTAATCATCCTGCGGGTCGAGGAAGGAGGGCTGCGCCTCGCGCTTGATGCGTTTGCCGGGTTTCGTCGTTGCGACGGGCATGGTGACACGGCTGGAGGCGGAACCGGCGCCCTCCTCGCCCTGTTGCGTGCGTGCCGCCTCGCCGTCCTGATCCACGGGGAGATCGACATCCTCGTCCCACGCATCCCATCCGCCGCCATCCTGATTCCAGGGTGCCTCGTACCGCACCGGGCGCGCTTCAGATTCCGCAGGATACACGCGGGCTGTCTGGTCATGCGACGCGTCCTGTGGCGTGCGCCCTGCCTGCGCCGGCGCGCCGGGTATGTCGAGTACCGGCTCGCGCCGGGTCCCGGGGGACACTGGCCGCACGAAATCGGATAAACCATCATCAAGATCGGCCTCGCGGCGCATCGGCCCCGAAGCATAGGCGAAATCATGTTCGGACTCACGCCGCAGCCGCCGCGCCATAGCATCGCGCATCAGTTGTGCGAAGCGCCGCAGATGTACCCGCAGACTGAGCACCGCATGGGCTGCCGCACCGAGCCAGACGATCGCCTGACCGGGCTCGTCATCGCGCGGCGTTTCGTCGAAATCGTCGAGATCGACGGGGCGGCCACGCGGCGCCGGCGCAGGCGCCGCAATCTCGTCCTCCTCCGCATTCTCGTCCTCATCAGCGAAGCCGAAGCCGGAGGCGGCGGTGATGGCGAGGATGGCGATTCCGGCGAAGACGAAACCGAGCAGCGTCGCGGTCGGGCCTTCGGTGATCCCGGTCAGCGCCCGCGCAGCAGCGAGAACCGCATCGCCGGCAACACCGCCGAGCCCCGTCGGCAGGGGCCAGCGTGTGGTGGCCGGCAAGCTGCTCGCCATCGCCGTTGCGGCAACGACGCCGAGGACGAACAGGACAAGCCGCAGCTGCACCCGCGCGAGCCGCCCCTCCCGCAGCAACCGCCATCCCCAGGCGGCGAGCGGCAGCAGCGCCGCGAGCGCGGCCAGGCCGAAGAGCTGCATGGCGAGATCGGATGCCACCGCGCCGGGATAACCGAGCCAGTTGCGCACCGGCCCATCGACGGCATGGTTGAGGCTTGGATCTTCCACCGACCAGGTCGCGAGCGCCAGCGTCATCGCAACCGCGAAGACGAGCATGACCAGCCCCGATATCTCCACGAGACGGCGTATGACGAAGGCGCGCAGCGCGTCCGTCAGTTCATCGGCAGGCGAGGCATGGCGACGTGTTTTCGGCATGATCCGGCGAATCTTTTTTCAGACCCGGCGAGCCTAGCCGGGATGCGGTTAAGAGACGCTTAACCAAGACCACCTCATTGCGAACCGGGACCCGCCGCATGGCGAACAAGAACCCGCCGCATGCTGATCCGGCGCCGGGAGCGCGGCGACACCTTCGGCGCAACACACCGCTTGCCCCGCCCCGCCCGATCCGCTATGCAGGTTTCGCGCGGCTTACGCCGCCCCGCGCCCGTAGCTCAGCTGGATAGAGTGTTGGATTCCGATTCCAAAGGTCGCAGGTTCGAATCCTGCCGGGCGCGCCAGTTTTTCGATTTTCTCGGAAACTTCTGGATCTCAAGAGGATAAGCGGCATCGTTTCGGCGCATTGAAATCCGGATGAGCCCACGGTCCATCCCGGCCGTCTGGCAGCAGGGCCCTCTTCGTTCAGCGCAATCTCAACCCGACCGGCGCGCGCTGCCAACTCGGCGCTCGGTTGCGAGTACGCTGCTCATGTTATCGGGTCTCTTCAAGCCGCGCCTTGCGGGTCTCCCGGTCCGGCAAGGAACAAGGATGCCGAGTGTACAGCGTATTCAAGGCTGCAATAACCCCGACCTTACTGTGGCTCAATCCGGGCATGACGTCATCAGCCGCCGCTATCCCTCATTACCGAAAGACGCCCTTGGGCGCGGCCTCAAGGCTGATCAGACCCGGAAGCGGGAGCCACCAGTGGAAACGCCAGATTGATGGACTTGCCTTGTGCAGCGGGCCTGATCTCCATATCTCCACCGAGATGCGCCGCCATGCTGCGCATGATCCGCAAGCCCATCGATTCCTCCTCCTGGCCCGGCGTCCATTCATCGGGAACCGGGGCCCCGTCATCGGCGACGGAGAGATGGACCGTGTCACCGTCGCGGCGCAGATTGACCCGGATCTCGCCCCGCCCGTCGGAATAGGCGTGCTTGCAGGCGTTGGTAATCAGCTCGTTCATGATCAGCGCGAGCGGAACCGCCGACGGGCGTGGGATCGGAATCGGGTCGGCCTCGACGCGTACCGTGAGTATGTCTGAAGAATAAAAATCCGCCAGCAGGCGACCCAGACGCACCGTGTATTCCGGGTCTTCGTCAAAGCCGTCCTCGCGCCTATAGAGCAGGCGCTGGATTTCGGAAAGCGCGCGCAGGCGTTGTTCCAGATCGTCGATGACGAGCCGGGCCTGCGGATCGGTCACGCCCTTAGCCTTCATCCGGATCAGGCTGGCGATCATCTGCATGTTGTTGTTGACGCGATGATTGAGCTCATGCAGCAGATCCCTGTATTGCGCCGCCTTTGCATGGATTTGCGCCTGTTTATCCTGGATCGACGCCGCCATGCTGTCGAACGCCGCAGCAAGCCGCCCGAGTTCGTAGCGCGCATGTGGCACATTGGAACGGGCATCAAGATCGCCGCCAGACATCCTGATCGCAGCCCCGGTGAGCAACCGCACCCACCGCACGACCAGCGACTCGCTGGCATAGGCGGCCGCGATCAGCGCAAGGACGAGTATGGCCATGGGTGCAGCCAGCGTGTCGCGCAATGCCGCTCCATAACGCTCGAATTCCATGTATTGCGGCGTGCCCACGGCGATCGTGAGATCACCCGTATCGGTGCGCTGGAAACCGAAGACCCGGTCGGAGCCGTTTTCCGTCGTGCCGCGTATCGCACCGCTACCAATCGTCGCCATCTCAAGCCGGATATCTTCGACCGGCACAGTCGCGCGCGGCGCCTCCAGATTGTCCCCGGCTTCACCCTCAGCGCGATGATGGGTGAGGACCTTGCCATCGCTGCCGATCGCGGTGACCGTGCTTCCTGATGGCAGGTCGAGGCGGCGCGTCAGAAACTCCATCCAGCGCAGATCGATACCGACGGCGATGGCGCCCTCGAAGCGCCCGCCATCATCGCGGATCGGGAGCGCAGCGACAATCAGCGGCATACCTGATTGCCCCACAGTATAATCGCTCACGATCATGCTTTCTGCATCGCTCATCTCCTCCAGAAACGCTTCGTTTTTAAAACGGCTCGGGAGTTCGTTATCGTCTGGAGCACAAAGCGCATCGCCCCGACGGCTGATCAGGGTTAGCGAGGTAAAGGAGGCGTAGCGATCTGCCCAATCGCTGAGAAATTGCCTACATCCGGTACGGTCGAAGGGCCGGGTGTCGATCAGCGCGACGACCGTTTCCATCATGATTCCGGCATTTTCGATGACGTTGGTATGTTGCGCAGCCTGAATAGCCGCAAGACGTTCAGCATTCTCCCCAATGCGCGCGCGCTGGTTGTCGAGGGCGTTGACGGCAAGGAAAATCGCGACGGCCATGCCGGGAAGCGTGGCAATGAGCAGGATCCAGATCAGGCGGCTTCTGAGCGAAAAACCGCCTATGAAATCGCGAAACCAATCGCTCAATCCAACCTTTTGACCAGACGCGCCAATGCTCACGCCACCGCTCCACCCGATAAAACATGCCCGCAACTGCACTCTGCGCCGGCGCTTATTGGCAACGCGAAGCGGGGTAAGGAGTTCCCGGGGTGGTCACATGCGCAGGTTATATCACCTGCGCATGTGCTGTTGCGGCTGAACCTCTGCGTCTGTACTCGGCCTTGCTCGCGCGATCAGCTCGC
>NZ_DATGCW010000268.1:0-12834 GCF_035311605.1 Saliniramus sp. | reverse complement strand
CGGCGAGGTGCACAGGCTGGCCGAGGCCTCCGACCGGATCGGCGAGATCATCGGTCAGATCGAGTCGATCGCGAAGCAGACCAACCTGCTCGCCCTGAACGCGACGATCGAGGCGGCGCGGGCCGGGGAGGCCGGCAAGGGCTTTGCGGTCGTGGCGGCGGAGGTGAAGAACCTCGCCGATCAGACTGCGAAAGCAACGACGGAGATCAGCGGCCAGATCGCCGACATTCAGGCCGCCACCTCCGGATCCGCCGAATCGATCACCGGGGTCGCCGAGACCATTTCAAACCTCGCCGGCATTGCCGGGGCGATCGCGGCGGCGGTGGAAGAGCAGGGCTCGGCCACGCAGGAGATCGCCCGTAATGTGCAGCAGGCTTCTGCCGGCACGCACGAGGTCTCGCAGAGCATCGACGGGGTGCGTGATTCCGCCGAGCGCTCGAGCGACGCGGCCAATCGCGTGCAGGGTTCTGCCGAGCGGCTGGCACGCGAATCCGATGCCCTCAAGGGCGCGGTCGACGATTTTCTCGGCGCGATCCTCGGCAAGGACCAGGCGCAGGGCGATCTGGCGAATGGTGAATTCGAACCGGAAACCACGGCAAAAGTCGCCTGAGCAGGCGCAACACCCGGTCCCGGTGCCGGCTTTCCGCAAATCTGCCCCGAATTTGACACAGTCTCCCGGGGCGCTATCCTCTTGTCATTGGTGGTGACGCGTCGGACTTGATTTCGACGCATCACCACCTTCGACGTCTCACGTAGTCGAGCGACCGTGTCCGTCGCGGTAACGATTTGCCGCGTCATCTAAACGCTTATCCAGCCGGGATTTCCGGATTCGGCTGCTGCGGCGTTTGCCCGCCATCCGGCGTTCGCTCTGTCCGGCTCACGAGACACAGGATCAGACCGCCCGGCATGGATCGATGACGATCTGACGGGCAGAAGCTGACGGTAAAGAGGACGACGATGACCAGGAAGACCCCCGATACCGAGCGTCTCGATGCGAAAGAGCGCGCACAACTCGCCGAACACCATCCTCAGCTGCCAAAACTCGCGGATGCGCTCGGCCAGGGCAAGGCCAGCCGCCGTGAATTCCTGCGCACGGCGACGCTGCTCGGCCTCTCCGCCGGAATCGCCTACGGCATGGCCGGCAAGATCACCGGTGACGGTTTCGTGCCACGTGCGTTGGCCCAGGACGGCACGCCGCAACGGGGTGGCGTGCTGCGCGTCTCGATGAACGTCAAGGAAATCTCCGATCCCGCGACAATCGACTGGTCTGAGAAGGGCAATACCCTGCGGCATGTGCTCGAGCCGCTGGTGCGCATTTCCAGTGACAATCTGGCTATGCCGCATCTGGCCGAGAGCTGGAGCGCGTCGGAGGATCTGCGCACCTGGACCTTCAATCTGCGCCGCGGCGTGAAATGGTCCAATGGTGACGATTTCACCGCTGATGACGTTATCGCCAATTTCGAGCGCTGGATGGATCCGGGCGTGGGCTCGTCCAATTACGGACGCTTCTCGGCCCTGCGCGAGAGCAACGACGACGGCTCGGGTATGGCGGATGGTGCCATCCGCAAGATCGACGACCATACGGTCGAGTTCAACCTGCGCGTCCCCTTCCTCGCCTTCCCCGAGAGCATGGGCGATTACCCCGCCCTGATCGCCCACCGCTCCTTCCAGGGCGGCAACTGGGCCAATGAGCCGATCGGCACCGGGCCCTTCAAACTCACCCGCTTCGGCGTCGGTGAACGCGCCACATTCGCGCGCCGCGAAGACGGCTGGTGGGGTGGCGAGGTCTATCTCGACGGGATCGACTATATCGATCACGGCGACGACCCGGCAGCGCCCTTCGCGGCCCTGGCCTCGGGCCAAGTCGATCTGCTCTACCGTCTGAATGTGGAGCAGATGCCGGCAGCCGAGAACATGCCGTCCATGATGATCTACGAAGCGCAGACCGCGCAAACCGGTGTAGCACGCATGAAGGTCGATGAGGCGCCCTTCGACGATCCGCGTGTGCGCCGGGCGATCCAGGCCTGTGTGGACCACGACCGGCTTTTGCAGATTGCCTATCAGGGGCTCGGCGTTCCCGGTGAGGATCATCACGTTGCGCAAATCCATCCGGAATATGCCGATATCGGCGCGCCGCAGCAGGATTATGATCTCGCACGCGAACTCCTCGCGGAGGCCGGTTACGCCGACGGGCTCGACATCACCATCGACTGCGTCGCCCAGCCGACCTGGGAGCCCAATACCTGCCAGGCGCTGGTGGAGATGCTGCGCCCCGCCGGCATCAATCTCAGCGTCAACATCATGCCAGGTGGCACGTACTGGGACCGCTGGACCACAACCCCCTTCGGCTTCACCAGCTGGACCCACCGTCCGCTGGGCACGCAGGTGCTCAGCCTCGGCTATCGCTCCGGCGTGCCGTGGAACGAATCCGGTTACGCGAATCCGGATTTCGATGCGCTGCTAGACGAGGCCGAAGCCACGCTTGATGTCGATGCGCGCCGCGAGATCATGGCGCAGCTGCAAACCATGCTGCAGGACGATGCCGTCTTCGTGCAGCCCTACTGGCGCTCGATCCACACCGCCAGCAGCCCCCGCGTGAAGGGCTACGCCCACCATCCGGCGGAGGAGCACCATTTCGAAACGGTGTGGCTCGAAGCCTGATGCGTGCCTGCACAAAGCGCTCACCATGTTTCCTTCCCCTCAGGGGAGGGATCAAGGCTGGGATGGCCCCGGTACAAGGTCTTCAACGACAGCGCATGAGGCGCGCGTTTCCCCCCACCCTCAATCCCTCCCCGCTGGGGAGGGAGGCCGGGCGAGCGCTTCATGAAGGTCGCGCCCGGGCATCGATATCCATCAGGAAATCCCGCTCATGCTGATCTTCCTCGCAAGGCGCGCGGGATACATGATCCTGACCATGCTCGTCGTTTCCATCCTGCTGTTTCTGCTGCTGGAAGTGAACGGCGACGCGGTGGCGGTGAAGGTGCTGGGGCCGTATACGACCGACGAGCAGCGCAATCTCTGGCTTGAGGCAAACGGCTATTTCCGGCCCGTCTACGTGCGTTATCTCGAATGGCTGGCCAACATGCTCACCGGCGATTTCGGCGAGTCGATCCGCTTTCGCGTGCCTGTCGCCGAGGTGTTGGTGCCGCGACTGATCAACACCGCGATCCTGGGCGGTGTCACCTTTGCGGTGATGATCCCGCTGGCGCTGATCATGGGCGTTCTGGCAGGCATGAAGGAGGGCTCGAAGCTCGATCGCTCGCTCTCCGTCACGGCGATCATCACCACCTCGATCCCGGAATTCGCCAGCGCTGTTCTGCTGACATTCCTCTTCGTCTTCTGGTTGTCCTGGCTGCCGGGCACGAGCGGCATGACGGACGGTTTCCGACCGATCGAACTGGTATTGCCGGTGACGGTGCTGGTGCTCTACGGGTTCGGCTATATCGCGCGCATGACCCGCGCCTCCATGGCCGAGGTAATGCAGACGCCGTATATCCGCACGGCGATCCTGAAGGGCATGCCCTATCGGCAGGTGATCATGCGCCATGCCCTGCGCAACGCGCTGATCGCCCCGTTCACGGTCATCATGCTGCAGATCAACTGGCTACTCTCGGGCGTGATCGTGGTGGAATTCTTCTTCGCCTACAAAGGTTTCGGCGCGCTGCTGCTGGAGGCCTCGCTCAATCAGGACATCTTTCTGATCCAGGCCTGCGCCATGGTCGCCGTCTTCGTCGCCGTGACCACGCAGACCATCGCCGATATCGGCTATACTTATCTCAACCCGCGTATCCGGTTCGCGTGAGGAGGATGGCATGAACGAACATCGTCCTCCGCATATCGATTCCACCGAACCGGTAAAGCCGGCGCCGCCGCTCGTGGTCGCGGCGCGCAGCCTCGCGCGGGGGCTTTGGCAGTCGCTGAAACTGCTGCGCGAGAGCACCGTCGCCATGATCGGGGCCGGTCTCGTCGGTTTCTGGGTGCTGGTGGCGATCTTCGCCCCCTGGCTCGCCCCTTACGATCCCAATGCCCAGGTGCTGCCCTTCGCCACACCCTTCACCGAACATCCCGAGGGCGGGACCTTCTGGCTCGGCGCGGATCATCTGGGGCGCGACATCCTAAGCCGCGTGATCTGGGGCTCGCGCACGGTCCTGTTCTAAGCTCCCCTCGCCACGGCCTGCGCTTTCGCGGTCGGGATCGTGATGGGGCTGGTTGCGGGCTACAAACGCGGCTGGATTGATGACGTTCTCAGCCGTATCTCGGATATCATTCTCTCCTTCCCCATTCTCGTGCTCTACGTGGTCATCATCACGACGTTCGGCGCCTCGGGATTCAACATCGTCGTGGCCGTGATCTTTGCGAGCGCGCCGGGGATCATGCGCATCGTGCGCGGACTCGTGCTCGATCTGCGCAACCGCGATTACGTCGCCGCCGCCCAGACCCGTGGGGAATCGACCCTGCGTATCATGTTCGTCGAGATCCTGCCCAATGCGCGCGGCCCGCTGATTGTCGATGCCTGCCTGCGGCTCGGCTACACGATCATCACCATCGGCGTGCTCGGCTTCCTCGGTCTCGGCCTGCCGCCGCCGGATCCCGATTGGGGCGGTATGGTCAACCAGACGCGCTCGATGGCGACATTCGCGCCGCATATGACGATCTTCCCCGTCATCGCCATTTCCTCGCTGGTGCTGGGCTTCAACCTGCTGGCCGACGGCATCCGGGAGATTTCGCTCAATGACTGACGCAAGAATGCCGAAAGCCGCCGAGCCGGTCCTCGCCATCGAAGGGCTGTCGATTTCGTATCAGACCCGCGCGGGCGCGATCCCCGCCGTGGTCGATTTCGATCTCACCATCGCCGCCGGCGAGAGCGTGGCCCTTGTAGGGGAAAGCGGTTGCGGCAAATCGACCGTGGCGAATGCGATCATGCGCTACATGGGTCGCAACGGGGCGATCACGGCAGGCGCGATACGCTTCAAGGGGCGCGACCTGCTCGCCATGGGTGAATCGGAACTGCGCAGCCTGCGCGGGGCCGAGATCGCGATGGTCTATCAGGAGCCCTTCGCCGCGCTCAACCCGTCCATGACCATCGGTCGCCAACTCATGGAAGTGCCGATGATCCACGAGGGCGTGGGGGAGCGGGAGGCGCATGAGCGCGCCACGCGCATGCTCGAGGACGTGCGTCTGGCCGATACCGAGCGGCTGATGGCCTCCTATCCCCACCAGCTCTCCGGGGGGCAGCAGCAGCGCGTCGTCATCGCCATGGCGCTGCTCGCCAACCCCTCGCTGCTGCTCCTCGACGAACCGACGACTGCGCTTGATGTCACGGTCGAGGCGGGAATCGTCGAACTGATCGGCGAGATCAAGCGCAAGTTCGGCACTGCGATCCTCTTCATCAGCCACAATCTCGGCCTGGTGCACGAGGTCTGTGACCGGGTCAGCGTGATGTATTCCGGCGATGTGGTGGAGGAGGGCGCTGTCGGGGATGTCTTCACCCATATGCGCCATCCCTATACGCGGGGCCTGTTCGGCTGCATCCCGCTCCCCGTGGCCGGACGTGACGAGCGTCCCTTGACAGCCATACCCGGGCAGTTGCCGCAGCCCCATGAACGCCCGCACGGCTGCAATTTCGGCCCGCGCTGCCCCTGGTTCGAGCCCGGGAACTGCGATGCCGGCAATGTGCCGATGGTCGATGCCGGGATCGCCGGGGAGGCGGCTCATCGCGCGCGCTGCCTGCGCCTCGATACCGTCGATGAAGCACCCCCACTCATTCCTGACGCTGCAGCGCGCGCAGAGGCGGCATCCACGACCGAAGGGGATGTGGTGCTTTCCGTCGAGGGCATGCAGAAATACTATCCCGTCTACGACCGTTCCATGGCCGCGCTTATCGCGGGACGCTCGGTGCGCTGGGTGAAGGCCAACGAGGCGCTCGATTTCGAGGCGCGGCGCGGGCAGACGGTCGCGATCGTGGGTGAGAGCGGCTGCGGAAAATCCACCTTCGCCAAGGTGCTGATGGGGCTTGAGACGGCGACCGACGGCGCCATCATTTTTGAGGGCGACGATATTGCCGAGAGCGCCGTGACAGCGCGCCCGCAAAAGCAGATCGCCGCCTTGCAGATGATCTTTCAAAACCCTAATGACACGCTCAATCCGAGCCACAGCGTCGGTGCGCAGATCGCCAGGGTTATCCGCAAATTCGGAGTCGAGACCGACCGCGTGAAAATCCGGGAACGGGTCTACGATCTTCTCGATCTGGTCAAGCTGCCACGTGATTTCGCCCGCCGCATGCCGCGCCAGCTTTCCGGTGGGCAGAAACAGCGCATCGGCATCGCCCGTGCCTTCGCCGGCAATCCGTCCATGGTGATCGCCGACGAGCCCGTCTCCGCGCTCGACGTTTCGGTCCAGGCGGCGGTGACGCAACTGCTCACGGACATTCAGCGGGAGAATGATACCACGCTGATCTTTATCAGCCATGACCTTTCGCTGGTGCGCTATCTCGCCGACCGGGTTGTGGTGATGTATCTCGGCCAGATCATGGAGCAGGGGCGCGTCGAGGACGTGTTCGCACCGCCCTACCATCCCTACACCGAGGCGCTGCTCTCCGCCGTGCCGGTTGCCGATCCTCAGATCGAGAAAACGAAGATCGTGCTCGAAGGCGCTGTACCCAGTCCCCTCGATCCGCCGAAGGGCTGCCCCTTCGCCACGCGCTGTCAGCACAAGCTGGGCAGGATTTGTGACGACGAGCGTCCGCCGGTTCACGCGCGCGCCGATGACCACCACATCGCTTGCCATATCCCCGTGAATGAGCTGGAAGCGATGGAGCCGGTCTTTCGCAAGGTGCAGGCCTGATCCGGTTAGCCGTGCAGGAGGGGAATCTATTTCGCACTGCAATATATATCGCTAGGTAAGGCGAGCTCTATTGATGATTGTATCTATGACTTTCCATACGTAATGAATAACTTTTTTTAAGGTTTATTTGCTCTCCTGTGTGCAACCGACAAACGCCATGGGAACCGAGACTGTGAGATTCACTTCATTTCTGCCCCGCCTTCCAAACGTCACGCGCCTTGGATTGCGCGGGCGTATCGCGATTGGATTCGCGGCCATTCTGATACTGGCTGTAGGCATGGCCGGGTTCGCGATCTTCAATGCATTGCGGCTCGACCGGGATTTTGCCGACTACCGGACGATCGCGAATGAGACGCAGCGTGCGGAAACCCTCTCGGCGGATTTCACCCGGATGCTCGTCCTCGCGCGCGACGAACTGTCGGCACCGGACGAGGAGCGCCGTGAGATGATCGCCGATGTGAGCCATCGCGTCCGAAGCCAGATCATGGAAGCTGTGGAAGCCACATCATCTGACGAGCGCCGCGCCATGCTCACGCAGATCGTGATGACCTATGACGAATTCGAGCGCGGAGTTGACTCGCTCTTCGCCATGGATTCGCAATTGCGCAGCATCGTGGCCGACGAGGTGGAACCGGCCATGGCCGCCGTGACCGAAGCCGTCTGGCAGCTCGTCTATTCCGCTTCACTCGAGGGCGATCTCGACACCTCGAATGAAGGCTCGCGGGCGCTTCAGTTCGGTCTCGTCTCGCAGGCGGCCTTCGCGCGTTATCTGACGGGTGATGATCAGGCCCGCAACCAGGCTGAGATGACGGCCGGGCGCGCGCTCAACCTGGCCAGGGAGTTGCATGAAGACACTACACATGCGGCGCGCAAGAACTGGCTCGCCACCATTGCCGAGAATCTCGAAATCTATCAGGCCTCGATGCTGCGCGGTATGGAGGTATCCGACGAACTCGCCGTCATGCGCGCCGATGTTCTGGGTGAAAGCGAGAAGATCATTGCCGGGCTGACCTCGGATATCGTGACGAGTGCCTCGCAGGATGCGCATGCGATCGGTGACGGCACCGCATCAGCTGCGATGCAGGTGGTGACGATGACCATTGCCGCCACCGCGCTGCTTGCCGTGCTCGGTATCGCCATTGCCTTCGTGATCGGGCGTTCGGTTTCCCATCCGGTGGTGGCCATGACGACTGCGATGCGCGAACTCGCCGACGGCAATACGGCGATCACCGTACCCGGTCGCGAGCGTTCCGACGAGATCGGCGCCATGGCGGGCGCTGTGGAGATTTTCCGCCAGAACGCCATCGAGCGCGCGCGTCTCAGCTCCGAGAGCGAGAAGGAGCAGCTGGAGCGGGCGGAGCGCCAGCGCGCGGTGGAGCGGCTGATCGCGGAGTTCCGGGATTCCGTCGGCACCATGCTGGAAGGTGTGACCGGAAACATGCAGCAGATGCGTGACACCGCCCAAAACCTCACCATGATCGCCTCCCAGACGGCGGATCTGACCGAGCAGACTGCCTCGGCATCTGAGGATTCGAGCAGCAACGCCACGACCGCAGCCGAAGCCGCCGAGAGCCTCAACGGCGCCATCAACGAGATTGCCCGCGCCGTTGGCATGACCACCGAGGTGGTCGGTCGCGCCACGCAGGCTGCCGATCATACCAATACACGGGTGGCGAGCCTGTCGGATGCCGCGCAGCGCATCGGTGATGTGATCGGTCTGATCCAGGAGATCGCCGAGCAGACCAATCTGCTTGCGCTGAACGCGACCATCGAAGCCGCGCGCGCCGGAGAGGCCGGCAAGGGCTTCGCCGTTGTCGCGGCGGAGGTCAAGAATCTGGCGGATCAGACGGCGAAAGCGACACAGGAGATATCCGGACAGATCAGCGCGATCCAGGGTTCGACCAAGGATGCGGTGTCCAATATCGAGCAGATTGCCGGGATCATGAAGGAGGTCTCGGAACATACCACCTCGATCGCCGCCGCTGTCGAGGAGCAGGGCGCCTCCACCGACGAGATCACCCGCAACGTCCAGCGCTCGGCCCAATCAAGCCGCCAGGTCGCCGGGAATATCGAGAGCGTCAAGGCGTCGACCGGCGAGACCAACCGCTCTGCCGATCATGTGCTGCACTCCGCCGATGCCGCCACTGACGAAACGCAAAAGCTGCGCCGCGCCATCGACACCTTCCTCGAACGCGTCGCAGCCGCGTAAGCTGCATCGCGTTCGCGCCGAAGCGAAAAAAGCCCCCGCATCGTGATGATGCGGGGGCTTCGTCATTCGGAAGGCCATCGCAGGCGGGGTTGGGTGCAGGCGGGGCTTTCAGCCCTGATGGGCCTTCACGTCCTGGCGCTGTTCGCCGAGACCATCGATCCCCATGGTGACGACATCGCCGGCCTTGAGATAGCGCGGCGGCTTCATGGCGGTGCCGACGCCGGGGGGCGTGCCCGTGGTGATCACGTCGCCAGGCTCAAGGATCATGAAATGCGAGATGTAGGAGACGAGCTGGGCGCAGTCGAAGATCATGGTCTTCGTCGAGCCTGTCTGCATGCGCTCGCCATTGACGTCGAGCCACATGCCGAGATCCTGCACGTCGGCGATCTCGTCGGGCGTCACCAGCCAGGGGCCGAGCGGGCCGAAGGTCGGGCAGCCCTTGCCCTTCGACCAGGTGCCGCCGCGCTCCATCTGGAATTCACGCTCCGATACGTCGTGGCAGATACAGAAACCCGCGACATAAGCCAGCGCGTCGTTTGCCGCCACATAGGAGGCGCGCTTGCCGATGACCATGGCGAGTTCGATCTCCCAATCCGTCTTCTGTGAGCCCTTGGGAATGATCACGTCGTCATTGGGGCCGACGATGCAGGAGGGCGCCTTGTTGAACAGGATCGGCTCGGCCGGGATCGGCGCACCGGTTTCCGCCGCGTGATCGGCGAAGTTCAGCCCGACCGCCACGAAATTGCGCACATCCGCCACGCAGGGACCGATTCGCACGCCTGCCGGTGCCATCGGCAGCGAGGCCGGGTCGAGGGCGGCGATTTTGGCGAGCACCGCCGGATCGAGCGTCTTGCGACCGATATCGTCGATATGCGCCGAAAGATCGCGCATCGCGCCTTCTGCATCGATCAGTCCCGGTTTTTCTGCGCCGGGTTCGCCGTAACGTACGAGTTTCATCTTGACCCTCTTGGTTTCCTCGCCGCGATCATGCGGGCGCAAAGCCGCGAAGACAAGGTGCGCAACAGATTGCTCCGCCGTGAGGAAATCCCATCACGCGGTGATTTCAGGCGCGCATCAGGACATAGGTGCCCGGTGCATCGCAAATCGGTTCGACCTTCCCGCCGCCCGGTTCGCGCGCGGGGACCTCGCGCGGGTCCTTTTCGCGCACCCATTCGAACCAGTGCGGCCACCATGTACCCGGATGCTCGGTGGCGCCGGCGATCCAGTCTTCGAGCGTGCCCACCGGCGGACCGTTGGTCCAGTGCTGGTATTTCGGTTTCGCCGGCGGGTTGACCACGCCCGCGATATGGCCGGAACCCGCGAGCACGTATTCGACCGGGCCGCCGAAACAGGCCGAGCCGACGAAGACCGATCTGGCGGGAGCGATATGATCCTCACGCGTCGCCAGATTGTAGATCGGTATCGTCACCTTCGAGAGATCGAGCCGCACGCCTTCGAGCTCCGCGCGTCCCTGCGAGAGATTGTTCTCGAGATAGCAGTTGCGCAGATAATAGGAGTGGTTCGCCGCCGGCATCCGGGTGGAATCGGAATTCCAGTAGAGCAGGTCGAAGGCGAAGGGATCCTTGCCCTTGAGATAATTGTTGACGATGTAGGGCCAGATCAGATCGTTGGGACGCAGCATGTTGAACGCGGCCGCCATGCGCCCGCCATCGAGATAGCCGCGCGCTTCCATGTTCTGCTCGATGGCGCGGATCTGCTCCTCGCAGGCGAAGATCTTGAGATCACCCGCGTGGGTGAAATCCACCTGGGTGGTGAAGAGTGTCGCCGATGCGATACGGTCGTTACCTTTCGCAGCCATATAGGCGAGCGCCACCGAGAGCAGGGTGCCGCCGACGCAATAGCCGATCGCCGAGACCTGCCGCTCGCCGGTGATCGTCTCCACCTGTTCCAGCGCGGTGAAGATGCCCTCGCGCATGTAATCGGCAAAGCCCTTGTCGCGGTGGCGCTCATCCGGATTGACCCACGAGATGCAGAACACCGTCAGCCCCTGCGCCACCGCCCAGCGGATGAAGCTCTTGTCCGGGTTGAGATCAAGGATGTAGTACTTGTTGATCCAGGGCGGCACGATCAGGAGCGGGCGCGCAAGCACTTTTCCGGTCGTGGGCGCGTACTGGATCAACTCGATCAGATCGTTGCGAAACACCACCTTGCCGGGGGTGTTTGCCATGTTCTCGCCGACCTTGAACTTGCTGGCATCGGTCTGGCGAATCTTCAACTCGCCGTGGCCGGCCTCAATATCTTCCGCGAGCATCTTCATGCCACGCGCGAGATTGGCGCCGCTTTCGTTGAAGGTCTCGCGGATGACTTCCGGGTTGGTGGTGAGAAAATTCGAGGGCGAGAGCGCTCCGGCGAGCTGTTTCACGTAGAAACGTGCCTTCTGGCGGGTCTCCTCGTCGATATCGTCCGCCTCGTCGACCATGTCCTCGGCCCAGCGCGATGTGGCGAGATAGGCCTGTTTGAGCATGTCGAAATAGGCGTTGGTCGACCAGTCCTCATCCTTGAAGCGCCCGTCCTTGGGATCGGCGGCGACCGCCGGCGCGACCTCCTCGCCCTGCATGCGGCGCAGCGAATTCGCCCAGATGTCCATGAAGGAGAGCCCGAGGCGGCTTTGTGCCTCGACGGACTTCTGGGGGTCGACGAGCCATTTTTCGGTGACCTGGACGAGCGTCTTGACCATGTCGCTCATCTCGTCCGCCGCACCGACATGGCCGCGCCGTTCCTCCAACGGCTTGAGATAGGCCGCCGTCGCCTTGCCGGCTTCCTCGTAGAACCGGGCCATGTTGCGTGTCAGCGCTTCGAGATCGGGGGAGGGAACCGCTTGCTCGTGTGCGGCTTGCGAACCATCTGCGGAAGCCGTCTTGCGCCCGGAATCGGATTTCGACGCCGATGCGGCCTGATCAGTACGCTTGGATGTCGGCGCCGGCGGCGGCGTCGGATCGCGATCGGGACGCGGTGCCTTTCCGGCGACTTGTGCGGTGCTGCCGTGTGTCGTGTCGCCGAGAGATTTGTCGGCGACCTTGCCGGTAGGTTGCGCTTCTGCGCCCGGTTTACGCGTAGCGGTGGCGGCGCGCGCCGTTTTGGCTGATGTCCGTGCCGATGGCCGTGCGGATGACTTTTCTGCAGATGCCGACTTCGCCGGTTTCGTTGCGGACTTCGTTGCGGGCTTCGTTGCGGACTTCGTTGCGGGCTTGGCCGCCTTGCTCGCCGTTTTTGCCGACCCCCTCCCGGATTTTGCGACGGAGGCGGGCGGAGAGGATTTTGCCGCTTTTGCAGGCGGTGCGGCGCCATTGGCGGGTTCGTGACCTGCCGCGCCCGATATGGGCTTGCTCCGGCTCGATCGGGATTTTCCGACGTCACGTGCAGGTGCCGGGCTGTCGCTTCTGGTTGTCCGGTTGTCGGCCACGGTGCTCACTCCCCTTCCCCAGGCAGCTTTATCCTCAAAAAGGATCCGCCATTCTTTCGACATCGTAACCTGTGCGCTATGCTGTCGGCTAGACCCGGTAAAGGCGTAGTTCAGGATTACGTGTCATTCCGCTATCGGTTACCGGCTCGACGGAGGGTCCGCAATGCCGGGAAGGCGCTGCCTGATCCCGCCCCGACCGGGCGTTATGTATCATGGTGAGGATCACGCGACGATGATATCCGGCCCGAGCCGTCACACCAAGCCTGACACGCCCAGGCCTGACACGCCCAGGCAATCCGGACGGATCCGCCATGTTGCTGCGGCGCTCGCATGCGCCCTGATTCTTGGCGGCTGTGCG
>NZ_DATGCW010000267.1:0-9384 GCF_035311605.1 Saliniramus sp. | reverse complement strand
CCCCTTCCAGCGCGCCGTCATCGCCAAACTGCACCCCGGCATCGAGTTCAGCCCGCCTGTTTTCGGCGCAATCGAAGACGACCGGGATCTGGCGGCCCGGCTCGAAACGCCCGAGCATCACCACGGCGGTGAGCACCTGGCCAGGATGGGCGTCGTTGCGCCGGGTGAAGCGGTGATCCACCACGATCATCCGGTTGGTCAGCGGGAAGAGATAGGTCCAGGGGCGATACCAGGAATTGATCGCATTCTGCGAGGCGACGACGGCCTGATCCGGCAGGGTCGCCACGGTGCGGCTCGCCCAGGTGTATTCCATATAGACGGCGAAGCTGATCATCGCGGCGCCCGCCCCGGCGGGGACGGCCCAGGGCGCGATCCGCCCCGGCGCGGCACGCCGGACCAGATGCACGATGCCACCGACGGCGAGACCGACGGCGGCGGCCGCGACGAATTCCAATATCATGTACTCTCACTCCCTGAACGCTTCTTCCCGATTCGTCTCGCAGGCCGTTTTCCCGGTCCTTGCGTGCATTCTATCACACCAGACCACCTTTGCCCTGTCCGATCGCCGATTGCATGGTCCGTACGACCACGAAGGCGTCGCGCAGATGGCTGCGCTCGAAATCGGTGAGCGCGGCGGGAGCCATGTAATTGTCTGGCTTGCGTCCGGAACCGACCTGTGCCGCCTGGTTGCGCAGCCGCGTCCCGGCGATGAGATCATAAGCCGCGAGCAATTCTCGCCCGCCCGACGGGCTCACCACCCCGCGCTCGCCCGCCGCGATGAGCCGCGCGCGGGTATTGATCGCGGTTACACCACCCTGCAACGCATAGACGCGCCCCAGATCGACGATGGGGATCACCCCGCTCAGCTTCATGTCGATATGGTCGCGATGCTCGCCGGAGCGGATCGTGGCGATACCGCGCAACAGGCCGAGCGGCGGGCTGTGCGTGAGCGAATTCGCGATCATGTGCGCCACGAAGATCGAGTTGCGCCGCGCCTTTGCCAGCGTTTCCTCTTGCAGATTGGCAAACAGCGCGAAGCTCCCGCCGATCGGGCGCAGATCGAACATGACTGACGCCAGCATCTGTGCTTCCGGTGTCGGATTGTCGATCCAGCGGCGGAAATACTCGCGCCAGACCCGGACCGGCTGGCACCAGCGCGGGGTCACCGCCATCATCTCGCCGGGGCAATAGACGTAACCGATCGCGTCGAGCCCGTCGCAGACGAAGCGGGCGAGCTGCTCGAAATAGGGCATGTCGGCATCGCTGACGCTGTCGTCGAGAAACAGGCAATTGTCCTGATCGGAGACGCCGGTCTGCTCCTGCCGCCCCTGTGAGCCGCAGGCGAGCCAGAGATAGGGCACGGGTGGGGGGCCGTATTCGGCCTCGGCCATGGCCAGAAGCCGGCGCGTCGCGGTATCGGCGATATCGGTGATCAGACGCGTGACGACGTCATGCGCGTTATGCGCCCCCACCAGCTGCCTGAGTAGTTGCGGGATACACTGTGTCACCTTCGCGAGCGCCTCCACGCTCTCTGCCCGGGCGGCGTCACGCACGAGCTGCGCCGAGGAGACCGCCTGGAAGCGGGTGAGATCGGTCTGGGTGACGATGCCCGCGAGCTTGCCGCGCGCGATCACGGGGAAATGCCCGATCCGTCGCTCCAGCATACGGTGCAGGATATCCGAGCCGAGCTGGTCCGGGGTGAGGGTGAGCGGATCTCGGGTCATGACCTGCGCGACCGGTGTCTCGGCGGACAGCCCTTCCGCAACGACGCGCGCGGCCAGATCGCCGGTGGTGATGATGCCGGCGAGCTTGCCGTTTTCCGCAACACAGATACTGGAGATACCGCGATCGCGCATCAGTTTCGCCGCTGCGGCCACCGGCGTATCCGGCGTGCAGGTCACCGGCGCGCGGGTCATCAGCTGCGAGACCTTGAGCGTCGTCAGATCGCCACTGCGCGGCTCCGGCGGGCGCAGCCGCGAGAAAAAACGGGCAAAGGCGGGCTGCTCTGCGATCAGGCGCTGCAGATCGGCGGCGGGCAGCATCAGGAGCGCGGCATCCTCCGCCACCCCGGCCGACGTCGCCGCCTTGCCGTCGCGCAGGAGGCCGCGCTCGCCGAAACTGTTGCGCGGACCCAACAGCGAGACCAGCGCGCCGTTGCGGTCGTGAATCTCGATGCGGCCGCTGCGGATCAGATAAAGCCCGTCGAGCGTCTCGCCAAAGGCGTAGACCGCCTCTCCGGCTGCGAGGCTCACAGGCACAAACAGATCTGCCACGCGGGAGAGTTCCTCGCGTGGCAGGGAATCATAGGGGTGCACCGTCTCCAGAAAGGCGATGATCGTATCCGTCGCGTCGCGATCCTCGGCCATGATGGTGGTCCCCAAAAGGCGTGTGATGCGGGCCGGATCACCCGGCCCGCATCGATCTCGTCAGTGGTCGATCGCACCCGCAGCCCCGCGCGGCACGCGGATCGAGTAGACCAGCTCCTGGATCTCCTTCGGCGGCTCACGCGTCACGCTCATCACCGCATAGGCCACGGCGAAGTTGATGACGGCACCCACCGCACCGAAGGAGAGCGGCGAGATCCCGAACAGCCAGTTATCCGGCGTGTTCGCGAGCATGTTGGTGCCCGGGATGAAGAACCAGCCCAGATAGGTGAAGATGTAGAGCAAGGTCGCGATGAGACCCGCCAGCATCCCCGAGACCGCGCCTTCGGTGTTCATCTTCATGGAGAAGATGCCCATCATCAGCACGGGGAACAGGGTCGCCGCCGCCAGACCGAAGGCGAGCGCCACCACCTGCGCGGCAAATCCCGGCGGGTTGAGCCCCAGATAGGTGGCCACCGCGATCGCACCCGCCATGGAGATACGCGCCGCAAGCAACTCGTTCTTCTCGCTGATATCCTTCATGAAGGTGGATTTCAGCAAGTCGTGACTGACTGCGGAGGAGATGGCGAGCAACAGTCCGGCTGCCGTCGAGAGGGCTGCCGCCAGCCCGCCTGCCGCAATCAGCGCGATCACCCAGCCAGGCAACTGCGCGATCTCCGGATTGGCCAGCACCAGGATATCCCGGTTGAAGGTCACCATCTCGTTGCCCTCCCAGCCACGCTCTGCGGCGATGGCCTGGAACTCGTCCGAAGCATCGTTGTAGTACTGGATCAGGCCGTCATTGTTCTTGTCCTCGAAGGCGAGGAGGCCCGTCTGCTCCCAGTTGCCCATCCAGTCTGGTCGCTCGTCATAGGCGATCGGCTGTTCCTGGGTGCCATTGGGGAAGATCGTGGTGATGATGTTCAGACGCGCCATCGCACCGACCGCCGGCGCGCTGAGATAGAGCAGCGCGATGAAGATCAGGGCCCAGCCCGCCGATTTGCGGGCATCAGCCACGCGCGGCACCGTGAAGAAGCGGATGATCACGTGCGGCAGACCCGCCGTACCGATCATCAGCGACATGGTGAACAGGAACATGTTGAAGGTCGAGCCATGCTGGCCGGTATAATCCTGGAAGCCGAGTTCCAGCAGGACTTCGTTGAGCTTGGTCAGCAGGGGCAGGCCCGATTCCGCATGGGTCGAGAACAGGCCCAGCGGCGGGATCGGGTTGCTGGTCAGCTGCAGGGAGATGAACACGGCGGGGATGGTATAGGCCGTGATCAGCACGCAGTACTGCGCCAGCTGCGTGTAGGTGATTCCCTTCATGCCGCCGAGCACGGCATAGAGGAAGACGACAGCCGAGGCGATCAGCAGTCCCTGCCAGCTCTCCACTTCGAGGAAGCGCGAGAAGGCGACACCGGCGCCGGTCATCTGGCCGATCACGTAGGTGATCGAGATCACCAGAAGGCAGATCACCGCCACGATGCGCGCGGTCTGGCTGTAGAAGCGGTCGCCGATGAATTCCGGCACCGTAAAGCGCCCGAACTTGCGCAGATAGGGCGCAAGCAGCAGGGCGAGCAGCACGTAGCCGCCGGTCCAGCCCATCAGGAAGCTCGAATTGCCGTAGCCGACGAAGGCGATCAGACCCGCCATCGAGATGAACGAAGCCGCCGACATCCAGTCGGCGGCGGTGGCCGCACCGTTGACGATCGGGTTGACGCCGCGGCTGGCGGCGTAGAAGTCCGCCGTCGAGCCGGCCCGCGCCCAGATGGCGATGCCGACATAAAGCGCAAAGGACGCGCCGACGACGAGAAGATTCAGCGTGAATTGATCCATCGTTGCGCCCTCACTGCTCGTCCACGTCGTACTCGCGATCGAGCCGGTTCATGTACCAGGTGTAATAGAAGATCAGCGCGATGAAGGTCAGGATGGAACCCTGCTGCGCGAACCAGAATCCGAGATCGGTGCCCCCGATCGGAATCCAGGAGATCAGCGGACGGAAGACGATGCCCAGGCCGAAAGACACGAATGCCCAGATGATCAAGCAGATGAAGATGATCCGGACATTGGCCTTCCAGTAGGCGTCGTTGGACGACGACTTGTCAGACATGAACGTTTACTCCCTTTATTTTTCGAGGACGCCGTTTACCTGATCGAATCAGGGGAGCCGCCCAAAGCTTTCCTTGAATCGAACGGTCCGCGCCGTGTCGCGCCCCGGAAGGGGGAGCAATGTCAGCGCTCACGTTCGCCAGGCCTCTGTTTTTGGTGGTTCGTCTGGCGCAGCGACGGCTCTTCGGCGCAGCTGCCGGCTTCCCTCCCCATCTTCCTCGGACGAGCCGCCGACTTCCCGCACCCGATGGACGCGCGATCACAAGCCGAATTCAGCAAAGCTGCCGACGCCCGTCGATTTGGTGCTCCCGCTTTGTTGCGGGTTCTTGCGATTGATGCGGCCATCCCGCCTGAACGAGGCATGACACCTCGCCACGACATGACGCGACACACGACGATACGACTACACCCGTCGGTCTCGTGCAATTAGACTTAAGTGTGTCGGCAACGATCCGGCGCAGAGTGATCGCCAGCGTCCCGGGCCCGTCCGGACGCCGGTCATGGCGGATACTGCATCAGTGGCGATGCGCCTCAGTGACGATCTGCGTCGCGGTTCGGATCCCGTTCGCGCTCGGAGCGGTCGATGACGCGGAATTCGGCATCGACGATATCGGGATCACTTTCGCGCTGCGGCTTGACCCGGCGCCCGCGCCCGAACCAGGCGGCGATGGCGGCGGCGATCAGGGCGAGCGGAATCACGACGAGCGCCACACCGGCGGCGAGGATCAGGACGAGGAAACCGACGAGCAGCGCTGCGAGCACGCCGAGCGCAATCGCCCAGCGCGGGACCGTGACCACACGCGGCTCACCATTGACGTATTTTACGTAGCGCAGCATTGACCGGGTCCCGTATCCAGAATCTTCGACGTGAGCCTATACTCTTCATATGGTATGGCGAAAGCATGATTCAAATCACGCCGAGCATCGCGATCGACCCGGATGAGATCGAGGAGCGGTTCATCCGCGCTTCCGGACCGGGCGGGCAGAACGTCAACAAGGTGTCGAGCGCCGTGCAACTGCGTTTCGACATGCAGAATTCACCCGCGCTGCCCGATGCGGTGAAGAGCCGCCTCGCGCGCCTCGCCGGCCATCGCCTGACCCGCGAGGGCGTGATCGTGATCACCGCGCAGAATCACCGCAGCCAGGAGCGCAACCGCGCCGAGGCGCTGGAGCGGCTGACCGAACTGATCCGCAAGGCGACGATCCGCCAACGCCCACGCATTCCCACCCGCCCGACGCTCGGCTCAAAGAAACGACGCCTCGCCGGCAAGACGCATCAGGGCAGGATCAAGGCCTTGCGCGGCAAGCCGGCGCCGGATTGAAGCCTGCCGGAATCGATCGAAGACGGGCCGATCAGGCCGGAGCGCCGCGCATCACCAGCTTGTAGACGATGGAATCGAGCAGCGCCTCGAAAGAGGCATCGATGATGTTGGGCGAGACACCCACCGTCGCCCAGATGTCACCGTCACGGTCGCGCGATTCGATCAGCACCCGGGTGACGGCATCAGTGCCGCCCTGGAAGACGCGGACCTTGTAATCTACCAGTTCGAGATCGTCGATGAAACCCTGATACTTGCCGAGATCCTTGCGCAGGGCCACGTCCAGCGCGTTGACGGGGCCGTTGCCCTCGGCTGCCGAGATCATGGTCTCCCCGTCGAGCATCACCTTGACGATCGCTTCGGCCACCGTGGTCAGATCACCGACAGCGTTGTAGCGGCGCTCGACATTGACGCTGAAGCGATCGACGAGGAAATAGCCGGGCACCTCGCCGAGCACACGCTTGACCAGCAGATAGAACGAGGCGTCAGCGCCCTCATAGGCGTAGCCCTGCGATTCCTTGCGCTTGACCTCTTCGAGCACCCGGTTGAGCCGAGGATCATCCTTTTCGAGGTTGATGCCGATGCGCGCCAGTTCGGCGCGGATATTCGACTTGCCGCCCTGATCGGAGACGAGAACCCGGCGCAGATTGCCCACATGCTCCGGATCGACATGCTCATAGGTTTTGGGGTCCTTCAACACGGCGGAGGCGTGGATGCCGGCCTTGGTTGCGAAGGCGGAGGCGCCGACATAGGGGGCGTGGCGGTTGGGGGCACGGTTGAGCAATTCATCAAGCGCCCGCGAGACCTGGGTAAGCCGCGCGAGCTCATCCGCCCCGGCCTTGAGCGCAAAGCGATCCGCCCAGGGCTGCTTGAGAGCGAGCGTGGCCAGCAATGTGACGAGATTGGCATTGCCGCAGCGCTCGCCGAGCCCGTTCAGCGTGCCCTGGATCTGGCGCACGCCCGCCTCGATGGCTGCGAGCGAATTCGCTACCGCGCAGCCGCAATCGTCATGGGCGTGGATGCCGAGATTCTCGCCCGGTACATGGTCGCGCACATCAGCGACGATGCGCGCCACCTCCTCCGGGAGCGTGCCACCATTGGTATCGCACAGGACCACCCAGCGCGCGCCGGCTTCGTATGCCGCCTTGGCGCAGGCCAGCGCGTAATCCGGGTTGGCCTTGTAGCCGTCGAAGAAATGCTCGCAATCGAGCATCACCTCGCGCCCGCGCGCTTTCGCTGCCTCGACACTCTCGCGAATGCCGGCGAGATTGTCCTCGAGGCTGATCTCCAGCGCCACATGCACGTGGTAATCCCAGGATTTTGCCACGAAGCAGATCGCATCCGCATCCGCATCGAGCAGCGCGGCGATGCCGGGATCGTTGGCGACCGAGCGCCCCGCGCGCTTGGTCATGCCGAAGGCCGTAAACTGCGCCCTGCGGGTGCGCTTTTGCGCGAAGAATTCCGTATCGAGCGGATTCGCGCCGGGATAGCCGCCCTCGACGTAATCGATGCCGATCTGGTCGAGCAGGTTGGCAATGGCGATCTTGTCGGCGAGGGAGAAATCGATGCCCGTGGTCTGCGCCCCGTCGCGCAGGGTGGTGTCGAAGAGATAGAGCCGTTCGCTCATGACGTCACCTTTCGTGCGGGCTCGCCTCCGAGCCGTTTCGACATCGTGGTATTGGACAGGAATTCCCCGTTGCGCATCACCGTGTTGCGCCGCTCGGGCGTATAGCCGCGCTTCTCGAAGAAGAGCAAAGCCGTCTCGCTGGCATCGACGGAAAGCTCTTGGGCCCCGCGTGCCCCGGCGAGCTTTTCCAGCGCATCCAGCAACGCCGTGCCCACCCCCATCCCGGCGCAATCGGGATGCACATAGAGCATCTCGACCATCCGGTTCTCCTTGAGCGTGGCGAAGCCCGCAGGGTCGCCGTCGATCGCGGCGATCAGGGTCAGATGCGCCGCGAGTTTCTCGCCGAACGTATCGACGTCATCGGCCGCTGCGGCCCAGGCCTCGCGCTGATCATCGGAATAGTCCTCTTCCGTGAGCACCATGACGGCCGCCTGGAAAATCGCCCCAAGCAGCGGCGCATCCTCGGGCAGGTAGGGGCGGAGCGTGACTGTGGGAAGGGTCATGGGTTTTGCTCCTCGCAAGGGAGGACGCGAACCGGGAGGCTCGCGCGATCTCCCCTCTCCCTTGAGGAGAGGGGCCGGGGGTGAGGGTGGAACCGCCGAGTGGACATGGTGATCGAAAGACCCTTCATGAGCGCCCCTCACCCCCAATGCCCTGCATCACGCCATCCCTCATCCGACCAGCTCCCAGGTGGCGGTGCCGTCTTTATTATCCTTGACGGTGACGCCGAGCCGGTTGAGCTCGTCGCGGATGCGGTCGGCTTCCGCGAAATCCTTTGCGGCGCGGGCTTCGCTGCGGGCGGTGAGGAGGGCGTCTATACGCGCACGCAGGTCCGGGGCGATCGCACCGGAAGCCGCAGGCGCGAAGGTCGCCGGGTTGAGCAAGCCGAGAAAGGCGAGGCCTGCGGCGAGCGCTTCGGTCTCGCCGGCCTTGCGCAGACGGTGCAGCTCGGCCACCGCGCCGGGCGTGTTGAGATCATCGCACAACGCCTCGACGAGGCCCGGCGGCGGCGCGTCGGAAGGCGTAATCCCGGCGATCCCCTCCGCAGCATGCCAGGCCTTGAGATTGGCCAAAGCCTCGTCCAGCCCGCGAACTGTCCAGTCGATCGGGGTGCGGTACTGCGTCTTGAGCATGGCCAGACGCAATACCTCGCCGGGCCAGGCACGCCCCCCGAAATCCTCGCTGGCGAGCAATTGGTGAATCGTGATGAAGTTGCCGAGCGATTTCGACATCTTCTCGCCTTCCACCTGCAGAAAACCGTTATGCATCCAGACATTCGCCATGCGCTGCGAGCCGAAGGCGCAGCAGGATTGCGCGATTTCGTTCTCGTGATGCGGAAAGACCAGATCGATGCCGCCGCCATGGATGTCGAAGACATTGCGGTCGGCATCGTCGCACTGGATGCGGGTGTCGAAGGCCTCGATCAGATGCTTCCACGACATGGCCGAGCATTCGATATGCCAGCCCGGACGCCCTTTGCGCGCAATGCCGCCTGGCGATTCCCAGCCGGGTTCGTTGTCCTGCGACGGCTTCCAGAGCACGAAATCCATGGCATCGCGTTTGTAAGGCGCCACATCGACGCGCGCGCCGGCGATCATCTCGTCGAGGGAGCGGCGCGCCAGCGACCCGTAAGCGGGCATGCGCGGCAGCTTCTCCATCGCGCTCACTGAAAACAGCACGTGATCCTCCGCCACATAGGCCGCGCCGCGTGCGATCAGCCGGTCGATGATGGCGCGCATCTCGCCGATATGCTCGGTGGCGCGGGGCTCCACATCGGGCTCGAGGCAGCCGAGCGCCTTCGCATCGGCCTTGAACTGCGCCTCGGTCGCCGCTGTGACCTTCGCGATCGCCTCGTTGAGGGGGAGATCGGGATAATCACGCGCGGCACGGGCATTGATCTTGTCGTCGACGTCAGTGATGTTGCGCGCATAGGTGACATGTTCGGGCCCGTAGAGATGGCGCAGCA